>CANODN010000118.1 GCA_947564765.1 uncultured Roseburia sp.
TAACTGTTTCTGCAAGTCCTTTTTCTCCCGCAAAGTGCTTTCCACGGCTTTCAGTATTCTCGGGTTGGGCTGTTTAATTAATAAACAGAACAGTTCGTAGGGGAATCGAACCCCTGTTTCCGCCGTGAGAGGGCGGCGTCTTAACCGCTTGACCAACGAACCATGAACCGTTTATTACTATACCACATTATTTTTCACTTTGCAAGTACTTTTTTCATTTATCTTGTCAATTATTCATCATACCCGTTCGGATTGTTCTTCTGCCAGTTCCAGGCGTCTGCACACATCTCCTTGATTCCGTACTGTGCCGTCCAGTCCAGTTCTTCCTTCGCCTTCGTCGCATCGGAGTAACAGGTTGCAATATCGCCAGGTCTTCTCTCCTTAATCACATAAGGAATCTTCTCTCCGGTAGCCGCCTCAAAATTCTTCACGATATCCAATACGCTGTATCCCGTTCCTGTTCCAAGGTTGTAAATTCCAAGTCCCACATTTTCTGTGATCTTCTTTAATGCCTTTACATGTCCGCAGGCCAAATCTACTACATGAATATAATCTCTGACACCCGTTCCGTCCGGCGTATCATAATCATCACCGAATACGCCCAGCTCTTTCAGCTTGCCGACAGCAACCTGCGTGATATAAGGCATTAAGTTATTCGGTATACCATTTGGATTTTCGCCGATTAAGCCGCTTTTATGGGCGCCGATCGGATTGAAATAACGAAGAAGGATCACATTCCATTCCGGATCTGCTTTCTGCATATCGCTTAAAATCTGCTCCAGCATGGATTTGGTCCAGCCATATGGATTCGTGCAGGTTCCCTTCGGGCATTCCTCTGTGATAGGAATGATTGCCGGATCTCCGTAAACCGTTGCGGAAGATGAGAAGATGATATTCTTGCAGCCATGCTGACGCATCTCATCTACCAGTGTCAGGGTACCGTTAATGTTATTATTATAATATTCCCAGGGTTTTGCTACGGATTCGCCGACTGCCTTTAATCCTGCAAAATGGATACAGCTTTCGATGGTCTCCGTTTCTAAAATTTTCTTTAAAATATCCCTGTCTAAAATATCCCCTTTGTAGAATTTTACTTCCTTTCCTGTAATCTGTTTCACACGTTCTAAGGATTTTTCACTGGAATTGGAGAGATTATCCAGCACGATAACCTCATATCCTGCATTTAACAGCTCCACACATGTATGGCTGCCGATATATCCGGCGCCTCCTGTTACTAAAATTGCCATTGTGTATTCCTCCTTCATATTATCTTTATGCTTTTATCATACCACGTTTGTCCTTCAATTCAAAGATTTATTTCTAAAATCAAGAAAAAAAGAATCCCTTGCATAGGGGATTCTTTTCTGCTGTATCTTTAAGCTACTTTGCTCTTTGCCAATTCTGCTAATTCCGCAAAACCTTCTGCATCATTTACTGCCATCTCTGCTAACATCTTACGGTTGATATCCACACCGGCTACCTTTAAGCCATGCATAAATCTGCTATAGGAAATACCGTTGATTCTTGCCGCCGCATTGATACGTGCAATCCACAGCTGACGGAACTGTCTTTTTCTTTCTTTTCTTCCGGCATAGGAACTTGCCAAAGCTCTCATAACTGACTGTTTTGCAACTCTGTACTGCTTGGATCTGGCACCTCTGTAACCCTTTGCCAGTTTTAAAATCCGATTATGTTTTTTCTTGGCATTTAAGCCGCCTTTCACTCTTGCCATCGTCTATTCCTCCTTCACTGATTCCTATAAATACGGTAAAATCTTCTTCATATTCTTAACGTTTGTATCATCTGTCATAACGGCTTTTCTGAGATTTCTCTTGGTCTTAGCGCTTTTCTTTGTCAGAATATGTCTCTTATAAGCTTTGTTTCTTTTTAATTTTCCTGTTCCTGTAACTTTAAAACGTTTCGCTGCCGCTCTGCTGGTTTTCATTTTTGGCATGATATATTTCCTCCTTAAAATGCTATTTTTTCTCTGTCAGCACCATGCTGATACTTCTTCCTTCTACCTTTGGCGCTTTTTCTATAGCTGCCACATCTGCAAGGCTTTCTGCAAAATCGTCTAAAATATGTTTACTGCTCTGCATATGTGCCATCTCACGACCGCGAAAACGCAGTGTGATTTTCACTTTGTTACCTTTTTCAAGGAATTTCTTAGCCGCATTCATTTTGGTATTCAAATCGTTTGATTCAATATTCGGTGACATGCGAATTTCCTTGACCTCGACAACCTTCTGCTTTTTCTTGGCTTCTTTTTCTTTTCTCGCCAGTTCATACCTGTACTTTCCGTAATCTATGATCTTACATACAGGCGGCTTTGCAGTAGGAGCAATTTTTACTAAATCCAGTTCTGCCTCTTCGGCCAGCTTCATTGCCTCTCTGGCTGACATGATGCCAAGTTGTTCTCCGTTTACCCCGATCAGACGTACTTCTCTGTCTCTGATCTGTTCATTAATCATTAATTCGCTAATGGTTGTGCACCTCCAAAATAAATTTTTATAAAAAAAGCGGATAGACAGACTATCCACAATCAATACAAGGCAAAGGCATAACCATTGTCTGAATTATAAACCATAAGTCGCCCGATTGCGCTTCGGTGAGAGTGGATACTCTACTTGCTTTCAACAACGTATATAAAATATCACATCTGAGTTGATCCGTCAAGGATTTTTTTACCGCTTTCTTCAATTCGTTTTCTTCCATTATAAATCTGCCACTTTAGATTCGTACAACAATTTATCCCTCCAGCTCCACATCCTCCAGCAAATCACTCCCGTCTGCCGCCGCCGTAGCCAGCGCATCACACCTCTCATTCTGGGGGTGTCCGTCATGTCCTTTCACCCAGTGAAACCGAATCACATGGGGCTCCTTTACCTTAAGCAGCCTTTTCCAAAGGTCTATATTTTTCACCGGCTTATTATCCGACTTCTTCCAGCCTTTTTTCAGCCAGCTGTCCACCCACCTCTGGTTAAAGGCATCCACGACATATTTGGAATCCGAATACAAATCAATCTCACAGGACCCGTTCAAACACTCCAACGCCCGAATCAGCCCCATAAGCTCCATACGGTTATTTGTCGTCTTTTTATAGCCTGCGGAAATCTCCTTTGTATGCAGTTCTCCCTTTGCGTCCACATACTCAAGCACCGCTCCATAGCCTCCCGGACCGTTGGGATTGCCTCTGGCCGCACCGTCTGTATAAATCGTCACTTTTCTCATAATTCATACGCCTCGTTTTCTCCTGAAATATCCACCAGACGTCTTGCAAAGGTTCCATTGGAAATCTTCGATTTAAATTTCGCAATATAGCTGTAATCCTGCCACATATGCATGGGAAATACGGCCTTTACATCTACATGCTCCATAAAATAAAGCATTCCCTCAAAGGCATATTTCCCCTGTCTGGAATCCAACGGCACAAATGCCACATCAATCTCATAATCCGTCAGTTTATTGATCTCACGTTTATATTCTCTGGCCTCTTTGCCATTCACCAGTTCTCCGGCTCCCTCCCATTTCCAGAGGTTCAAATCGCCGGCATGATAAATATTTTTTCCTTCCACAGAAATCAAAAACGCAACGCCGGAATCCGTGGAACGCAGTGTCCGAATCTTCATATCATCCAGCTGATAATGCTTTCCATGGGTTACAAAGGTAATCTTCTCCTTTACGGAAGGCGAAATGCCGTTTTTCTCTAAATAGCGATCGGAAAGTTTAATATCCTTTGATAAAATATAATGAATCTTCGCATACCTGTCCGCCCATGTTAATACTGCAGGATCAAAATGATCCTGATGAAAATGACTGGCGAACACATATACCGGCTTATCCGGAGCAAATTCCGGCAGTACGCCGGTAAAATGATATCCCTTTACTTTTCCGTCTTCAAAGTAGTCAAAAATCAGCACCCGCTCTTCTGTCTCTACCACAAAACAGCTGTGATGCACAAATGTTATGATCATTCCCGTATCCTCCTGATGATTTCATTGGCATGATGATACACCTCTTTCGGCTCCACATCAATAAAAAATTTCTGTTTTTCATATAAAATTTTTCCGTCTACCATAGTAAGCAGTACGTTTTGTTTACTGCCGGAATAAACAATATTTTTTACAAAATTGTTGTCCGGCTGCATATTTGGCTGATTCAGATCGATCATAATCAAATCCGCCAGCTTTCCCTCCGCCAGACAATCGCAATCCGTCAGCCCCATAGCATAAGCGCCCCCTGCCGTTGCCATATAAAGCACTTCCTCTGCCGGAACACAGGCTGCGTCTTTTTCTCTCACCTTGGCCAGACCGCTCACCAAAAACATCTCCCGAAACATATCCAGACAATTGTTGCTGGCCGGACCGTCTGTTCCGATTGCCACCGAAATCCCTTCTTCTAAAAACCGTTTCACCGGCGCAATGCCGCTGGCCAGTTTCAGATTGGAGGCAGGATTCGTCACAGCCGTAAGTCCCCTCTTTTTAAAAATGGAAAAATCCTTTTCTTCCATATAAATACAGTGATAGCCTCCGCCGCCATATGCATACATTCCCAGCGATTCTGCAATTTCCGTCGGCGTTTTGCCCCAGCGCTGTTTACACTCCTCTACCTCCAAAGCTGTTTCGGCATTGTGGAACCATACCGGGGATTTCACTTCCTGAGCCAATGCAGCCATTCCTTCCATTAACTCCATAGAAGTCGTATATTCCGCATGAAATCCCATAACAAAACTTGTCCGCTCACTCATTTCTCCGATCTCATGATATAATTCCTTCACTTCAGGCAGAGACTGACAGAAATTATTCAGCCCACTGGTAAATACGGTGCGAAAACCGCAGTCCACAGAGGCCTTTGCTCCCGGAAGGGGCGCAAAATACATATCAAAATTAGATGTGATTCCGCTTGTCAGATATTCCATAATCCCAAGTCTGCATAAATGATAAATGTCTTCCTGAGTAATCTTTGCCTCCATGGGAAATACCTGTTTGTTCAGCCACTCCTGCAAAGGCAGATCGTCCGCATAGGAACGTAAAAAAGTCATCGCTGTATGGGTATGGGCATTTTTAAATCCGGGCATCAGTACATTCCCTTCGGCGTCTATTTCCCGATCCCAGACAATGCCTCTCTCATCCATGTTTTCATAAATACGGTCCGTATCCGTTCCGTCGCCAATATAGAGAATCCGATTGCCTTTTATCCAGAGCTCTCCCTGGACCAGTGCGAACTGATGTCTTTTTTGTACCTCTAATGAAATTTCCGTTCCGGCATCCTCTATCACAGAATCCTGCTTTAAAAGTAATATTTTTGCATTATAAAATCGAATATTCATTCCGTTCCCTCCGGACGTAGTTATTTGACCTGCGGTTTCCTGGTTACGGAATCCCGCTGCAGATCTTCTCCCATTCGGACAATGGATTCATACACCAGTTTTTGAAATTTCGGCGCCGCCAGATCTGCAGTCTGCTGAATTTCCTCATGTGTCAGGGGATTTGGGGAAATTCCTGCTGCCGCATTGGAAATACAGGAAATTCCTGCAATCTTCATTCCCATGTGATTTGCTGCAACCGCCTCACATGCCGTACTCATTCCAACAGCATCCGCTCCTAAGATACGGCACATGGCAACCTCCTGGGGAGATTCGTACTGCGGTCCGCTCATCTGCAGATATACCCCCTGCTTTAAATCAATCTCATAATCACAGGCTGTTTTCTTGATCACCCTCTGTAAATCCTCATCATAAATATGGCTCATATCCGGAAATCTTGTTCCCAGCTCTTCTATATTTGCTCCAATCAGAGGAGAAGGTACAAAAGACGCAATCTGTCCCGTAATCAGCATAAAATCCCCGGCTTTCATTCCCTGCTGTATACCGCCGGAGGCATTGGTCAAAAAGAGAATTTGTGCCCCCAGCAGTTTCATCAGACGAATCGGCAGCACCACATCCTGCATGGAGTATCCTTCGTAATAATGCACTCTTCCCTGCATACAGACGACCGGAACCTCTCCGATATATCCAAAAATAAATCTGCCTTTATGCCCAGGTACGGTAGACACCGGAAATCCTGCAATTTCATGATAATCCAGGGTTGTTTCAATCCGAATCTTTTCCCCGAAATCTCCCAGTCCGGAACCAAGCACCAACGCGATTTCCGGTTTAAAATCAATTTTTTCTCTCACACTTTTATAGCAGTTCTGTAATTTCTCATATACACTGTTCATAGTCTGCCTCCTAACCTCTTCTGTCTTATTTTGATTATAAATGTAATTCCCCATTGCCGCAACCGGAAACTATATTCATTTATGATCAGAAATTTATCTATTTGTCCTAACCATCTCTTTTCTGCAGCATGATAAAAAATATGACAAAAAATCCTATGACAACAGCAATGTGATATGATAAAGAAAACATAGTTTTAAAAACAGGTGTCAGATTTTTACCTGAAAGTTGTGTATATAAGTGAAACACCCTTCGGGTATCCCTCTATGTGCGGAAGTAATGCACAATAAATATGAAAGGAGGATTTGTATGGATGATAATAGCATTATCCAGATGTATTGGGACAGAAATGACCAGGCAATCCGCATAACATCCGAGAAGTATGGTCATTACTGTAAGACCATAGCAAAAAAC
>CANODN010000119.1 GCA_947564765.1 uncultured Roseburia sp.
CCTGGCGTATTACAGACAATTTCAAAATGATAAGATTTGTCCGGATCGCTCATAGAGCCCGACGCCAGAAATGCTCCCCGGATAAACGCTCTTTTACAGCAGGGCTGCTGAATTAAAAGACCATCCGCCGCTTCCATATTCCGAAAACCTCTGCCCTGCTCATCCCATACCTTCACACTTTCCAGAACCTTATAGGCGTCTTTCCCAGTCAATTCCTCCGGGACAGATTCTATGGAAAACAAAAGGGACAGCAAAAGCCTGTATTTTTCTTTCAGACAGGCGTTTCCTGTTTCCAGCCGCAGATGTATTTCTCCGTCGGATATACTTAAATTTCCTGCAAAACAAATCATCGCAGACAATTCTGCAATCCTGCAGTGTCTTGCAGTTCCTGTCAGCACAGACAGCTCTTTTTTCACTTCACTTGAAAACGACATCCTCTCCGTCACCCTTTTTCTATATCTCTGTGCTCAATCTTAAGGCCGTATGCCCGTTTGCCGCACAGCTTTTTATATAATTCGTTGGCTAAAGTCACAGACCGATGCTTACCGCCGGTACATCCGATACTGACAACCAGCTGGTTCTTTCCTTCTACAATATAATTGGGAATCAGAAAATTAACCATATCTGTTAATTTTTCCAGAAAAGCATGCGCCTCCTCAAACTGCAGTACATAGTCCTGTATTTCTTTATCATTGCCGCTCTTCGCCCTTAAATCCTCTACATAATAGGGATTGGGCAGGAAACGCACATCAAATACCAGATCAGAATCTGCCGGAATTCCATATTTAAATCCAAAGGATAAAATTGTAATAAACAGATTCTGGTATTCCTGCTGATTGACAAAAATCTTATCCAGCTCTGCCCGAAGCTCTCTCGTTAAAAGCCTGCTGGTATCAATAATATAATCTGCCCGTTTCCGCAAAAACGTAAGCCGCTCCCGCTCTGCTGTAATTCCCGTTTCCACCCGTTCCTTTCCGGATAACGGATGATTCCGCCTTGTTTCTTTATATCGTTTTACCAGAACAGAATTTTCTGCATCCAAAAATAAAATCTCCGGCGATTTTTCCTTTTCATCCAGCCGTTCCAGTATGTCATGCAGCTTAGAAAGAGAATGCCCGCTTCTGATATCAATCCCTATGGCAAATTTCTGCAGTTCCTCACCGCTTGTTTCCGATAATTCGATAAATGTTTCTATCAAAGGAATCGGCAGATTGTCCACACAATAAAATCCGATATCCTCCATCATTTTAAGTGCTGTACTTTTTCCGGCTCCTGACATCCCGGTTAAAATGACTAATCTCACGTTTTATCTCCCCCGCCGTTTCATGCATCCCTTATTCTCTAAAAACTGCCGATCATTTTCACTTCTGTCTTCAAATCTACGCCAAACTGTTCTTTTACTGTTTTTTGTATATGATGTATCACGGCCAGCACATCAGCTGCCGCAGCGTTGCCTTTGTTAATAACAAAACCACAGTGCTTCTCGGATACCTGTGCTCCCCCTATGGAAAAACCGGAAAGTCCCGCATCCATAATGAGCTTTCCTGCAAAATGTCCCTCCGGACGTCGGAAGGTACTGCCTGCACTGGGATATTCGAGAGGCTGCTTTGCAATTCTCTGCTCCTTTAATTCTTCCATTCTAAGGCGAATCTGCTCCGGCTGCCCTTTCCTTAAATGAAATTTTGCCGCTAAGACCAGATACCCTTGTTCTTCCACACAGCTGCGGCGATAGCCGAATTCCATCTGATCACAGGTCAATTCCTTTACGTTTCCGTCTTTATCTAAAACCGTTACAGAAGAAACGATATCTTTCATTTCGCCGCCGTAAGCGCCGGCATTCATAACCATAGCTCCGCCGACACTTCCCGGTATCCCGGCTGCAAATTCCATACCGGAAAGACTGTTTTTGTATGCCTCACCGGCTGTTTTGGATAACAATGCCCCCGCCTGGGCAGTCACATATTCTCCTTCAACCAAAATCCCGGCGGACTGCCTGCCCATTTCGATAACGGCTCCTCTAATTCCGGAGTCTGCAACCAGAAGATTACTGCCGTTGCCGATAATCGTTACCTCTATCTGATGTCTGAGAAGAATTTCAAGCGTCTCTGTGATCTGATCTGTTTTTGGCATCAAAAACAAATCCGCAGGACCGCCCACACGGAATGTTGTGTGACGGTCCATTGGTTCTTTTTGCAATATCTGCTCTTTTTTTAATACTTTTTCCAATTCCCTTTGTAATTGTTCCACGCCTGCTCTATGCCTCTTCTAAAAATGATATTTTCTGATCAAACTGTCTCCAAAAATGCCTGATAACCCAATAAAGCCTCATATAAATCCACTTTACTGATAATTTCCCACGGAGCATGCATATTCAGCACTGCAACACCGCTGTCGATCACCTGCATACCATAATTCGCCAGAATATAGGCAATCGTTCCGCCGCCGCCCTGATCTACCTTGCCAAGCTCCGATGTTTGAAACGCAATATTTTTCTCATCCAAAATATTGCGGATCTGCGCCATATATTCTGCATTGGCGTCATTGGAGCCGCTCTTTCCCCTGGAGCCGGTATATTTGTTAAATACCAGTCCTTTTCCAAAATATGCTGCATTCCGCTTTTCTGTTACTTCCGGATAATTGGGATCGTATGCTGCACTCACATCCGAAGAAAGCATTTTGGAATTGCGCATGGCACGCCGAAGGGAAATCTCGGAAAAATCTCCCATTTGATTTAACAGCTCTGCCACGGTATCTTCAAAAAACCGGGACTGCATACCGGTAGCTCCCACACTGCCGATCTCTTCTTTGTCTACCAAAAGGCATACCGAAGTAATTTCCGGCTCCTTTATATTGAGAATTGCCTGAAAAGACGGATATGCACACACCCTGTCATCATGTCCGTATCCCATGATCATACTCCGGTCAAACCCATAGTCTCTGGCTTCTCCTGCCGGAACTGCCTCAATTTCCGCAGAAAGGAAATCCTCTTCCGCCACGCCGTAAGCTTCCTTAAGAATCCGTAAAATATTGCCTTTGACCAGATCCTTCGCTTCTTTTTTGTCTTCTTCCTTTTCCATAGGAATGCTGCCGATCAAAAGATCTAATTTCTCTCCTTCAATCACTTTGGCCGCTTTCTTCTCTAACTGCTCTCCGGAAAGATGAATCAAAAGATCACTGATTCCAAACACAGGGTCCCCCGGTTTATCACCGATACTGACATTCACAACGGTGCCGTCTTTTTTTACAAAAACCCCATGAAGGGCGAGGGGCAGAGTAACCCACTGATATTTCTTCACGCCGCCGTAATAATGCGTATCCAGCATGGCCATTTCATTGTCCTCGTACAACGGCACCTGCTTAAGATCCAGTCTCGGAGAATCGATATGAGCACCGAGAATATTCATTCCCTTTTCCAGGCTCTGCTTTCCGATAACAAAAAAAGCTGCGGCTTTCCCCATTTTTCCGGCATAAATCTTATCTCCTGCCTTGATCTGCGTTCCTTTTTCCAGCAGTTCCTCCAGATCTGCAAAGCCGGCCGCTTTCGCTAATGATACAAACTCCTGCATACACTCCCGTTCTGTCTTGCATTTGGAAATGAATTTGCGGTACGCTTCTGCAAACTCCATAACCTTCTGTCTTTTTTCACCTTCGGGATATTTCTCCCATGCATTTTTGTTTTCCATGTCTGCTTTTCACTTTCTTTCTGTTTTACTATACTATTCTTCTTCGCTCTTTGCGAAATTCGCCTGTACACGGCGGTAGAGTTCCTGTGCCGCATTGTATCCCATTTTCTTCTGGCGGTGATTTACAGCCGCCGCTTCACAGATCACGGCAAGGTTTCTGCCGGGACGAATCGGCAGTGAATGACATACTACCTTATTGCCCAGGATTTCTGTATATTCCTCTTCCAGTCCGAAGCGGTCATAATTATTTTCTTTCTTCCAGTCAGATAATTTGATCACCAGATCAATGTTCTGTTTCTCCTTCACACATTCCACACCGAACAATGTCTTTACGTCAATAATTCCGATGCCTCGCAGCTCAATAAAATATCTGGTGATATCCGGCGATGTTCCGATCAGCGTATGATCGTTGATCTTGCGGATTTCCACTACGTCATCGGTTACAAGGCGGTGCCCCCGCTTTACAAGCTCTAAAGCCGCTTCGCTTTTTCCAATGCCGCTTTCTCCCATAATCAAAAGACCTTCCCCATATACATCTACCAATACTCCATGAATTGTAATACAGGGCGCCAGCTCTTCTGTCAGAAGATTGATCAGCTCCGCCATAAATCCGGATGTCGCCCGTTCTGTACCAAGCACCGGAATTCCATTGCGGTTGGCTGTTTCCAAAAACATAGCGTCCGGTTCAAATCCGCGGCAGAAAATTACACAGGGAATATCAAAGGAAAGAAATGCTTCATACAATTCTTTTTTCTCTTCCTCTGTCTTCTTCTGCAGATTTGCATATTCTACCATTCCGATGATCTCCACACGGGACTGTTCAAAATGTTCAAAAAAACCGTTCAGCTGCAATGCCGGCCGGTTAACGTCGGAAAGGATAATACGATGATCCTTTAAGTTGATCCCGTCGGTAAAATTATTAAGCTCCATTTTCTTTGCAATTTTTGCTACGCTAACACCCTCCATACCTTTTCTCCTTTACTATACGTATTTTTTAACAGGTAAAGTATATCATATTTCTATGCTTTCATCAACAGAATGAACTATGAATGAAAGTACTCATACACTGCTTTTGCAGCCTTTAAATTCATAGCCGGAATGCCGGCCAATTCCTCTATACCTGCACCTCGTATGGCGTCCAGTGAGGGAAACTGCATCATAAGAGCTTTCCTTCTGGAAGGCCCGATCCCCGGGATTTCATCCAGTACGGAATGCACCTGGCCTTTGCTCCTTAAGGATCTGTGATATTCAATTGCAAATCGATGCGCTTCATCCTGAATTCTTGTAATCAGCTGAAATCCTTCGCTGCTTCTGTCAATAGGAATCTCTACGTTATTATAGTATAACCCGCGAGTCCTGTGATTATCATCTTTTACCATACCGCATACGGGAATATTTAAATGCAGCTTTTCCAAAACCCGAAGTGCAATATTTACCTGGCCTCTTCCTCCGTCCATCAGAATCAGATCCGGAAATTTTGTAAAGCTTCCATAATCATTTTCCAGTCCTTTTTCCTTCAGCTCTTCTCTCTCCTGTCTGCCATGCTCAAACCGTCTTGTCAAGACCTCATACATCGATGCGTAATCATCCGGCCCCGACACCGTTTTCAAACGAAACTTTCTGTAGTCGCTACGGCAGGGTTTTCCTTTTTCATAAACGACCATAGATCCCACGGATTGAAATCCGCTGATATTGGAAATATCATAGGCTTCCATACGTACAATCCCCGGAAGTCCAAGTAAACCGGCAATTTCCTTCACCGCGCCAATCGTCCGGCCTTCCTCTCTCTTGATTCTCTCTTTATCCTGTGTCAGTATCAGTCTGGCATTTTTAGAAGCAAGCTCCACAAGTTTTTCCTTCATGCCCTTTCTTGGAATCTGGATATAGGCCTTCTGCCCCCTCCGTTTGGAAAGCCATTCTTCAATAATTTCAATCTCATCGATTGCCGATGGCATCATAATCCGTTTCGGAATAAAAGGCGTTCCTGCATAGTACTGCTTGATAAAAGCAGTCAATATCTGTTCTGTTTTATCTTCTGCCGCAATTTTCATATAAAAGTGCTCTCTGCCGATCAGCTTGCCGCCCCGGATAAAAAACACCTGTATCACAGCGTCTTCTCTTTCTTTCGCCAGACCGATCACATCCCGGTCTTCCTCATTGGCGTCTGTAATCTTCTGCTTCTGCGCCACCTGTTTCACGCTGTTTAACAGATCCCGATACTCCATCGCTTTTTCAAATTCCAGATTTGCCGATGCCGCAAGCATCTTCTCATTCAGCTCCTGCATAATCGGCTGGTATTCTCCGTTTAAAAAACGGATTGCCTGAGCAATACGCAGGTTATATGCTTCTTTTGAAATATATCCCTGACAGGGAGCCTCACACTGCCTGATATGATAATTCAGACAGGGCCGCTCCTTACCGATATCTCTTGGCAGTATACGTCTGCAGGTGCGAAGCCCGTAAAGCTTATTTAAAAGATCAATGGTATCCTTCACCGCGCCTCCGCTTGTATATGGGCCAAAATATCTGGATTTATCTTTTTTCATCTGACGTGCAAAAAGGACTCTTGGAAAATCCTCTCCCAGAGTCACTTTTATATAAGGATATGACTTATCATCCCGCAGCATGGTATTGTATTTCGGCCTGTGCTCCTTAATTAGATTGCACTCCAACACCAAAGCCTCCATCTCGGAATCGGTAATAATATATTCAAATCTTGCAATCTGCTTTACCATTTGGGCTTTTTTGATTCCCTCATTGTGGCTGGCCTGAAAATACTGATGCACCCGTTTCGTTAAGGAAACGGCTTTGCCGATATAAATAATCGTATCCCTTTTTCCGTACTCCTCTTCTTTCTTTTTGAGAATTTCAGCAATTTCTTTCATTGTTTCATCCGAATATACAACTCCCGTAGGATT
>CANODN010000120.1 GCA_947564765.1 uncultured Roseburia sp.
GGGGAATCTTTTATGAAGTATGACGAATTGCTTTTGCAGGCTCTTACGTATTGCATAACGGTCCGATTGTATTTAGAAGACAGTTTAAAATCAATGATTTTCAGTTTGAATGTAACGTATTGGATAGCCCAGTTTTTCTTTAACAGAAATTCCGGTTCCAATAATGCGTGGTTTATGGTATCTATATGTCCTCTTCCTTTCTTTTCTTAATTTTGCTATTGAACTATGGTATTCCGATATGGCGAAGCCCTTTTCAAATGATCTCCGGGAAACAGGGAATATGAAAATTTAGCTCCACTATTATATTTATGCTAAATTTTGAAAATAATGAGTAAAAAAGAAAGAATTTAGGGTATAATCAAAAAGAAGCCATTGTAGAAGATACGAACAGGGAGGATGGAGCATGGATCTTTTTGGAGGATTGACGCTGGCAGGCGGACTGGCGCTGTTTTTGTACGGAATGAGTGTAATGGGCGGCGGGCTGGAAAAAATATCCGGAGGAAGGCTGGAGCTGTTTCTGGAACGATTGACATCAAATCCGATCAAGGCGGTATCTCTTGGAGCTTTGGTTACGGCAGTAATTCAGTCCTCTTCTGCAACAACGGTTATGGTTGTAGGATTTGTAAATTCCGGTATTATGAAATTGTCCCAGGCCATAGGAATTATTATGGGTGCAAATGTAGGGACAACGATTACCTCCTGGATTTTAAGTCTGACAGGGATTCAAAGCGGCAGTATTTTGGTGCGGTTGTTGAAACCATCTTCTTTTTCACCGGTATTGGCACTGATTGGAATTATTATGTATATGTCGGGGAAAAATAATAAGAAAAAAGATGTCGGTGAAATTCTGCTGGGATTTGCTGTTTTGATGTTTGGAATGGAGGCAATGAGTGACGCGGTAAAACCGCTGGCGGATGTGCCGGAATTTACCAATCTGCTGACGATATTTCAGAATCCCATTTTAGGGGTAATCATAGGCGCCATTTTAACGGCCGTGATACAATCCTCTTCTGCATCGGTGGGTATTCTGCAGGCATTGTCAGTGACAGGAGCCTTTACGTACAGCTCTGTCATACCGATCATTATGGGACAGAATATCGGAACCTGTGTAACTGCAATGCTTTCTGCCATAGGAGCAAATAAAAATGCAAAACGGACTGCATTTGTACATCTGTATTTCAACTTGATCGGAGCCGTTGTTTTTATGGCGGTTTATTTTGGACTGGATGTGTTTATTGATTTCGGATTTTCCGGCAGGAGGGTAGGTGCGGCAGGAATTGCATTGATCCACAGCATATTTAATATAGCGACGACGGTTATTTTACTGCCCTTCATACGCGGACTGGAAAAGCTGGCATATCTGACGATTCCTGTTTCAGAGGAAGAGCGGCTTCCTGTAGAGGATGAGGAGTTTCAGATTCTGGATGAGCGGTTTTTGCAGACGCCGGGGTTTGCAATTGAGCAGTGCAGGAGCCTTGCCAATAAAATGGCAGAGCTGTCAAAGGAATGTTTTCTCACAGCCATGGAGTCTTTAAGCAGTTATTCGAAGGAATCTGTGCAGACGGTCATTACCCTGGAGGAAAAGATCGATCTCTATCAGGATAAGCTCGGTATTTATCTGACCAAATTAAACAGTCAGAATCTTGCATATCAGGACAGTCAGAATGCTTCTATGCTGCTTCACTGTATTACCGACCTTGAGCGTATTTCCGATCATGCGGTCAATGTAGCAGAGTCCGCAAAGGAAATGCATAAGCGTAAATTGCATTTTTCAAAAAAAGCAGAGGAGGAAATGCATGTATATAAGGAAGCAATCGAGGATATTCTGAATCGCGCAATAGGTGCTTTTACAGAAAACGATGAAAAGAGAGCGCTTACGGTAGAACCTTTGGAGGAAGTGATTGATGAATTAAATAAAGATATCCGGAAGCATCATATGAAACGTCTACGCAAAGGAAAATGCACAATCGATCTGGGATTGATTTTCTCTGATATTGCAACCAATTATGAAAGAGTGGCGGATCACTGCTCCAATATTGCAGTTTATCTGATCCAGGAGCAGGATACGGCATTAGAGGCACACAGCTACGTGAACGAGTTAAAGGAGGAGGATATTTCCTTCGAAAAACAGGTGGAAGAATTAGAAGAAAAATACAGTCTCAGGAAAAGAACAGAATAATTTGAAAAAACCGGATTATATGCTATAATGAGCGTTAGTGAGGAGAGCATGCTTGCATGTTCGACGAACGGCGAATGACGATGGCAGGCAAACGGCGCTGAATGATCAGGAAAGGAGATCAGGGAATGGAATTTTTTGAAAAACTCGGAGATACGATCGTAAATGTAGGTAAGGATGTAACCCAGAAGGCAAAAGACGTATCCGGAATCGCAAAATTAAAACTGGATATCAAATCAAAAGAGGATTTTATCAAAGAACAGTATATAGAGCTTGGAAAAGTATATTATGAAATGCACAAGGATGAAGCCGCAGAAGATCAGGCACGTTTCGATCAGATTACAGAGGCATTAGAAGAAATTGAACGGATGAAAGTGCAGATTCTGGAATTAAAGGGTGCAAGAAAATGTCCGGACTGCGGAGCAGAGGCAGCGGATACAGCGGAGTACTGCAGTGTCTGCGGAGCGAAACTTACGGTTGTTGTGGAAGAGACCGATTGTGAAAAAACGGCAGACATAGACATCGAAATAGAGGAAGAAAAAGAAGCATAAACGGAGATTCTTGACAGAACATGCCGGGCATGTTAATCTAAAAAAGAGAAATGCGAAGAAAAAGAGAGTACATGGAAGGGAAGTTTACAGAGAAATCTCCACCGATTACAGGGCTGAGAGGAGATAACGGAAGTTTCATGGAAGATGGCTTTGGAGCAGATGAAATGAACTGTGGGTTTTCTTACAGATAAGTTCAGACAGGTCCGCCTGTTACAGCGGAAGCGTATAGCAGATCCTTTGCGGTACGCATTGAGGTCTGTGCCGTGAGGCACGGATGAATGGAAGTGGTAACACGGGAATCATGTCTCGTCTTCAAGTAGTTTGGAGACGGGACTTTTTTTGCGCGGAAGGCATAAGCCAAGCTGGAATGCTTGCATTCCAATTTGGCGCCGCCCGCGAACGATGAGGAACTCGCAAAGCGCGTTTCTCATCGTTGCAGAAAAAAGTAACAAATTAAAGGAGGAAGCTATGAACAGCAAAGGGAAATATTATATGACGACGGCGATTGCCTATACATCCGGCAAGCCCCATATCGGGAATACGTATGAGATTGTATTGGCAGACGCAATTGCCCGGTTTAAGCGTCAGGAAGGATATGACGTTTATTTTCAGACAGGAACGGATGAGCACGGACAAAAGATTCAGGAAAAAGCAGAGGCAGCAGGAATTACGCCAAAGGAGCATGTAGATCAAATTGCAGGAGAAGTAAAACGCATTTGGGATTTGATGAATTCCTCTTATGACAGCTTTGTCCGTACGACAGATGAAGATCATGAGAAACAGGTGCAGAAGATTTTTAAGAAGTTATACGATAAGGGCGATATTTATAAGGGGGCGTATGAAGGCCTTTACTGTACGCCCTGTGAATCCTTCTGGACAGAGTCCCAGTTAGTTGACGGCAAATGCCCGGACTGCGGAAGGGAAGTAAAACCGGCGAAGGAAGAGGCTTATTTCTTTAAAATGAGCAAATACGCAGACCGTCTGATCGAGCATATCAATACGCATCCGGAATTTATTCAGCCGGTTTCCCGGAAAAACGAGATGATGAATAACTTCCTGCTTCCGGGACTGCAGGATCTTTGCGTTTCCAGAACCTCCTTCAGCTGGGGGATTCCGGTGGATTTTGATCCGAAACATGTGGTATATGTGTGGCTGGATGCGCTGACCAACTATATTACGAAGATCGGATACGATGCAGACGGCAATTCCAGCGAGCTGTTTTTGAAAAACTGGCCGGCAGACCTGCATCTGATCGGAAAAGATATCATTCGTTTCCATACGATTTACTGGCCGATTTTCTTAATGGCGCTGGACATTCCTCTGCCAAAGCAGGTGTTTGGACATCCGTGGCTTTTGCAGGGAAATGGAAAAATGAGTAAGTCCAAGGGAAATGTCCTTTATGCCGATGAGCTGGTGGAATTTTTCGGCGTGGACGCGGTACGTTATTTTGTACTGCATGAGATGCCTTTTGACAATGACGGCGTGATTACCTGGGAGCTTATGGTTGAGCGGTTGAATTCTGATCTTGCAAATACCCTGGGCAATCTGGTCAACCGTACCATTTCCATGAGCAATAAATATTTCGGCGGCGTTGTGAAAAACAGCGGCGTATCCGAAGGGGTAGACGAAGATTTAAAGAGCCTTGTGACAGGTACGGCAGCGAAAGTAGAAGCCAAAATGGAGGAACTTCGTGTGGCGGATGCGATGACGGAAGTATTTAATCTGTTCAAGCGCTGCAATAAATATATTGATGAGACGACGCCCTGGATTCTGGCGAAGGATGAAGCGACACTGCCGAGATTAGAGACGGTTATGTATAATCTGGTGGAGAGCATCAGCATTGGAGCAACGCTTCTGAAAAGCTTTATGCCGGAGACTGCAGAGAAAGTATTAGCCCAGTTGAACGCCAAAGAGGTTCCGTATGAGGAGCTTTCCGGTTTCGGTCATTACGAGAGCGGAAACAAAGTAACAGAAAAGCCGGAGATTTTATTTGCAAGGCTGGATTTGGATGAAGTTTTGAAAAAGGTAGAGGAGCGTTATCCCTCTGCACCGGAAGAGGAGCCGAAGGAGGAGGCCGTTTTGGAGGAAACAGTGATTGATTTGGAACCGAAGGCTGAAATTACTTTTGACGACTTTATGAAAATGCAGTTTCAGGTGGGTGAGATTATCGAATGCAAGGCGGTGGAGAAATCCAAGAAGCTGCTTTGTTCCCAGGTAAAAATCGGAAGTCAGGTGAAACAGATTGTATCCGGCATCCGTAAGCATTATGCACCGGAAGATATGGTGGGCAAAAAGGTTATGGTGCTGGTGAATTTAAAACCGGCAAAGCTGGCCGGAGTGCTTTCCGAGGGAATGTTGCTTTGTGCAGAGGATGATAAGGGCGAGCTTGCGCTTTTGGTGCCGGATAAGGATATGCCGGCAGGGGCAGAGATCTGCTGATGGCGTAATTAGAAAATTCAGAGAGTGTTATATAATAGGAAAAACTGCCGCAATTTTCTGCCGCAGTTTTTCTTTATCTGTATTCGTATGCAGAAAATTTTGAATTTATTGACGCATAAATGATATAAAGTTAAAATAATAAAAAACGAAGGAAAATATTTTTAAATATAGAGAATAGTAATATGTAGACAGAAAATACAGGGCAGATTCCATAACAGTGAAGCTGAAAGCGGAACGGTTATATTGAGGGAGGGCTTGCAGATGAATGTTAGGAAAAGGGCAATTTTTTAAGGAGGAGAAAAAATGGGTGGAAAAAATTTTTCAGGCACATGTCAGAAGTTTATAAGATGTTTCGGTAAGAAGGTACCGAAAAGGAAAAATACGAACGATCCATCAAAGTTATTTTATCCGGATCGTTCGTGTTTTTGATGTTTTAAATAAAAGCAGGAGGTAGTAGATTATTCATTTTTCGCCAGTCTATTGATATAACAATCCCAGACAAGTTTCATAATAATAAAAAATACCAAATGGGAAGCGAACCAGATTCCGGAAGGAATGGCGATCCATGTAGAAGCTGCCGTGATCGAATTCCCATTCTGCAAATAAAGAATCACGCATGCAAAGGCAAGAAAAACAGCCAGCGGGATGCATGTATTTGACAGTTTAGACAACGTAAAGCGCGGAAATATACAATAGACACAAAAATGAAAAACAATGGTCAGCAAATACAAAACGATGGTTGCAGTATGCAAGGAATAGGGACTGCCAGACAGCAGCAGGTCGAAAACGGACCAGATAAATATGGTGATGGAAAATTGATATAATGTATAGAAAACAGCTTCATAGCTCCGTTTCGGACAATTTTCGATAACCGAATCACAAAATTCTTTCGTATTCATATCAGCGGTAGATTCATCCCGAAGCTTTCGTTCGTGATACATACTGATCAAATCCTTACGGAACAGTTCGGAATCATAAATGCCGACACCTTTTGCCCGGACATATTCTGTATTTCGGTTGATTTCGACACGGTCATTTTCTGAGAGACCTTTTATGGCGTTGTTGTTTTCAGATACCAGTTTTGCAAGAGCGTTACGTATCATGTGAGTTCCTCCCCTCTAAAATAAAATGTACAGATTGTTCTGTTTCCGAAAAGGCAGTAATAAATCCGTTCAGATATTCCGTGCCCTCCGGGGTAATGCGGTAGTATTTTCTGGAAGGTCCAATGGAAGAAGGCTCGTAATAAGAAGAAATGAGCTTCTTCTTTTCCAGACGGACAAGTAGAGGATAGATCGTGCTCTCTTTCATATTCTGAAAGCCTGCTTCGGTAAGCAGTGTAATAATATGGTAGCCGTAAGTGCTCATTTCCGATATAATTTTTAAGATACATCCTTCCAAAAGACCCTTGTTCATTTGCGAACGATCA
>CANODN010000121.1 GCA_947564765.1 uncultured Roseburia sp.
ACTATATGGCGAAATGCCGGCAATGGGTGCAGGATTTTACACAGAGAAAGGGGCATAGTCCCAGAGCCTGTGTTTTCAATATGGGCTGTCAGATGAATGCCAGAGACTCGGAAAAGCTGACCGGAATTTTAGAACAGATCGGCTATCAGATGCAGGAGTCCGAAGAGGCGGATTTTGTTATCTATAATACCTGCACCGTGCGGGAAAATGCCAACAATAAAGTATACGGCCGTCTGGGCTATCTGCACGGTCTGCAAAAGAAAAATCCGGATATGCTGATCGGTCTGTGCGGATGCATGATGCAGGAAAATACCGTTGTGGAAAAAATTAAACGCAGTTATTCCTTTGTGAATCTGATTTTCGGCACCCACAATATTTTCAAATTTGCGGAGCTGCTCTTTACCGTACTGGAAAACCGTTCTGCTGCCGGAGAAGAAAAAAAGAAAAATTCTATGGTGATTGATATCTGGGAAGATACGGATATGATTGTAGAAGATTTGCCTGTGGAGAGAAAATATTTTTTCAAATCCGGCATCAATATCATGTTCGGCTGCAATAATTTCTGCAGTTACTGCATTGTGCCTTATGTAAGGGGCAGAGAGAGGAGCAGAGAGCCGGAGGAGATTATCCGTGAGATTAAGGCTCTTGTGGCAGACGGCGTGATAGAGGTCATGCTGCTGGGACAAAATGTCAATTCTTATGGAAAGAATTTGAAAAATCCGGTCACCTTTGCAGAGCTTTTGAAAGAAGTGGAAAAAATCGAGGGCCTGGAGCGGATTCGTTTTATGACTTCGCATCCCAAAGATCTTTCCGATGATTTAATCGATGTAATGAAACATTCCAGGAAGATATGCAGACATCTGCATCTTCCCCTGCAGTCCGGAAGTTCTGAAATTTTAAAGAAAATGAACAGACGCTATACTAAGGAACAGTATCTGGATTTGGTGAATAAGTTAAAAGCCGCTATGCCTGATCTTGCAATTACAACAGATATCATTGTGGGATTTCCCGGGGAGACGGAAGATGATTTTGCGGAAACAATGGATGTGGTGCGAAAGGCGGAATACGACAGCGCATTTACCTTTATCTATTCCAAACGGACCGGAACGCCTGCGGCGTCTATGGAAGACCAGGTGCCGGAAGAAACAGTGAAAAAGCGGTTTGACTGTCTGTTAAAGGAAGTGCAGGAAATTGCGGCAAAGAAGGCGATGCAGTATGCAGGCACGATACAGAAGGTGTTGATTGAGCATATCAACGAACAGGATGATTCTCTTGTAACGGGAAGAATGAGCAATAATTCCGTCGTTCATCTTCCGGGAACAGCAGATATGATCGGAAAAATCATAGATGTGAAACTGACAGAATGCAAAGGATTTTATTATATCGGCGAGGTTGTAACGAGTTGACCTTCGGTTTTATAGTTGTGAGGGGTTACATAATTTATGGCAGTACAATTTCAAAAAAATGACAAGCTCCTTCTTGGAACAGTGCTTTTGGTTCTGCTTGCAGGAATGGCATGGTTTTCTTTTTTAGGCAGGGAAACCGGTGCCTCCGTAAAGGTTACGGTGAACGGACAGCTTTACGGAACCTATTCTTTGAAACAGGATCAGGAAATTAAAATTATCATTGGTGAAAAAGTGACTAACGTTTTGCGGATTCAGGATCAAAAAGCGGATATGCTGACGGCGGATTGTCCAGATAAGCTTTGTATGCATCAGAAAGCGATTTACAGACAGAACGAAACCATTGTATGTCTTCCCAATAAAGTAGTGGCAGAGATAATCGGCGGCGAAGAGGCCGAATTGGATTCTATTACATGAAAGGGATTACCTTCCGGGTATTCCTGATGTGTTGAAAGGATGCACAGAGAAAGGATTACCCTCCGGGCATCCCTGATGTGCTGAAAATATGCACAGAGAAAGGATACTTATGAAACGAAAAACGGCTTATCTGGGAATGTTTCTGGCGCTGGCATTGATCTGCAGTTATGTGGAATCGCTCATCCCCTTTTATTTTGGAATTCCCGGAGTAAAACTGGGACTTACCAATATTGTTGTCGTAGTGATGCTGTATGAGATCGGCGCAAAAGAGGCATTTTGCATTTCCATGCTGCGGATTCTTCTGGCCGGATTTTTATTTGGAAATCCGTTTAGTATCCTCTACAGTTTAAGCGGCGGTCTTTTGAGTTTTTTTGTGATGCTTGCATTAAAACATACCAAAAAATTTCAGATCGTTACAATCAGTGTCATGGGCGGTATTTTTCATAATATCGGACAGCTTTGCGCGGCATCTGTGGTCGTTGAAAATTACAATTTATTTTACTATGCACCGATGCTGTTAATAGCCGGATTTATAACCGGATTTTTGATTGGGATTTTAGCTGTGGAGATGACAGCGCGGTTAAAAGGATTGCTGCATAAATGATTGTGTATGAGCTGCCCCCCCGGCTGCAGATACCGCTGCACCGTGGGAAATCAGGCTTGCGGAGGGATTGGAGGAAATATGTATTCATATATCAAAGGAACCTTAGAAGAAATTTCAGACGGATGGATTGTGGTGGACAATCATGGAATCGGCTATCAGATTCAGACACCGGCCAATCTGCTGGATTCCCTCCCGGCTGTGGGGGGAGAGGTAAAGATTTATACCTATCTTCATGTAAAAGAAGACGGGATTGCATTGTTTGGGTTTCCCATAAAAGACGGTTTAAATGTTTTTAAACTGCTGCTTCGGGTAAACGGAATCGGGCCAAAGGGAGCGCTTGGCATTTTATCCGTGCTTTCCACCGATGATCTGCGGTTTGCCGTCATCGGGGGAGATGCAAAGGCGATTGCGAAAGCGCCGGGAATCGGTGCAAAATCCGCCCAGCGTATTATTTTGGAATTGAAAGACAAGCTGAATCTGGAGGATGTTCTGGGAGGTCATAGCGAGGAAGGAGCATCTGCTCCCATTTCCGCTACAAATACGGTTAAAAATGAGGCCGTTCAGGCTCTTACGGCTTTGGGATACTCTTCTTCTGAGGCATTGTCGGCATTGGCCAAGGTAGAGATTGCAGAGGATACGGATGTGGAATCTGTTTTAAAAGCAGCTTTAAAGCAAATGGCATTTTTATAATAGCAGGGCAGCTTGTTTGAAGGGCTGCTTTTGATAAGGAGTATAGAATGGAAAATCGCGTCATATCCACACAGATACAGGAAGAAGACCAAAAGATAGAAACAAGTCTTCGTCCCCAGACACTGGATGATTATATCGGACAGGCGAAAACAAAAGAAAATTTAAAAGTATATATTGAGGCTGCAAAGCAAAGAGGCGAGGCGCTGGATCATGTGCTTTTTTTCGGACCGCCGGGGCTTGGAAAAACGACGCTGGCAGGAATCATTGCCAATGAAATGGGAACGCATATGAAGGTAACCAGTGGCCCTGCCATTGGAAAGCCAGGAGAAATGGCGGCGATTTTGAGTAATCTTCACGAGGGAGATCTGCTGTTTGTAGATGAGATACATCGGCTGAACCGTCAGGTGGAGGAAGTGCTTTATCCGGCCATGGAGGATTACGTCATAGATATTATGATCGGAAAAGGCGCAACGGCACGGTCCATACGGCTGGATTTGCCGAAATTTACGTTGGTAGGAGCCACCACAAGAGCCGGGCTTTTATCGGCACCTCTTAGAGACCGTTTTGGAGTCGTACATCATCTGGAATTTTATACGGTAGAGGAATTAAAGACGATTATTCTGCATTCCGCTGAAAAGCTTTCGGTTTCCATTGACGATGCAGGCGCTTTTGAACTGGCGAGAAGGAGCAGAGGAACACCAAGGCTTGCAAACCGCTTTTTAAAAAGAGTCAGAGATTTTGCCCAGGTGAAATACAATGGACATATTACAAAGGAAGTGGCATCCTTTGCCCTGGATCTTTTGGAGGTGGATTCCTATGGACTGGATACCAACGACCGCAATATCCTGCTTACCATTATGGAGAAGTTTGCCGGAGGGCCGGTGGGACTGGATACACTGGCAGCTGCGATCGGAGAGGATGCAGGGACGATTGAGGATGTTTACGAGCCGTTTCTTGTAAAAAACGGATTTATCAACCGGACGCCAAAGGGGAGAGTGGCAACCGATCTGGCTTTTACGCATTTCGGGCTTGCAAGATGAGCTGCTAAAGTATAAAATAGAACAGAGAGAACGTATAACTATGCAGCCAAAGACGGAATAGTTACGCGAAAGCAGCTATAACGATGAGACAGGGGAGGAAACGTATGTCATCGAAATCCAGCACGGAAGTGATTATTGGGGGTAAGATGTATACGCTGAGCGGATACGAGGGAGAAGAGTACCTGCAGCGTGTTGCAGCATATATCAACAATAAGATAAATGAATTTAACGATATGGAAGATATCCGGCGTTTTTCCGTAGATATGAAATCTGTTCTGGTGGAACTGAATATTGCGGATGATTATTTTAAAGCAAAGGACAGAATTGAGAAACTGGAGCGGGAATTAGAGAGAAAAGAAAAAGAACTTTATGAGCTGAAGAATGATTTGATTTCAGAACAGATGAAAGCCGAAACAAATGAGGAGACTGCCCGGGGACTAGAGCTGCAGAACAAAGAGCTGATGCTGCAGAAGGTGAAACTGGAGTCGGCTTTGGAAGAGGCGCTGCTGGATAAAGATACCAAAAAATCCGGAAAGAAATAGGGGGACGAGAAACTTCGTTCCCTTTTGTATTTTGATTCCCATAAGCAGCGAGTCAGGTGACTGCCCGCAAATGTTTGGCGGTGCGATTGGATACAGAACGGAGACAGATATGGAACGACGAAAGGAATTAGAGCTTTTAGCTCCGGCAGGAAATTTGGAGACGTTAAAGGCTGTCATCTACGCAGGAGCAGATGCCGTTTATTTCGGCGGCAGCCGGTTCGGCGCAAGAGCTTATGCCGGAAATTTAAATCAGGAAGAAGTATTAGAGGCAATTGATTTCGGGCATATTCACGGAAAGAAAATGATGCTTACCGTCAATACGCTTTTCAAAGAAGAAGAGATAAAAGAACAGCTTTACGAGTATCTTCTGCCCTATTATGACCAGGGACTGGATGCGGTAATTGTACAGGATTTTGGCGTGATGCAGTTTATCCGCCGGAATTTTCCGGGACTGGACATACATACCAGCACCCAGATGTCAGTAACCAGTGCAAAAGGCGCAAAGTTTCTGGCGCAAATGGGAGCATCCCGGGTGGTATTAGCGAGAGAATTGTCCCTGACAGAAATTCAGACCATACGTCGGGAAGTGCCGGATTTTATTGAATTGGAAAGCTTTGTGCATGGGGCTCTTTGTTACAGCTATTCCGGGCAGTGCCTCCTTTCCAGCCTCTTAGGAGGCAGGAGCGGCAACAGAGGCCGCTGTGCCCAGCCCTGCCGGCTTTCCTATGATGTATATGGGGCGGATTTTCAAAAGCAGAGCGACAGGCAGCACAGTTATCCCTTAAGTCCAAAGGATTTATGCACCATTGATCTGCTGCCAAAGCTGGCAGAAAGCGGTGTTTATTCTTTTAAGATTGAGGGAAGAATGAAACAGACAGAATATGCGGCAGGAGTCGTTTCGGTTTATCGGAAATATATGGACCGCTATCTGAATTACGGAGAAAAAGATTACAGGGTATCGGAACAGGATCAGAAGAAACTCTTTGATTTTGGCAGCCGGTGCGGTTTTACCCAGGGGTATTACAACCAGAAAAACGGCCCGGATATGATTACCTTTTCCAAATCGGCACATGAAAACAAAAGCAAAGCATCCGAACCTTTATGGGAGGAACGGAAAGAAAAGATCAAAGGCAGTGTCAAGATACGAAAAGACGAGCCGATAGAATTAAGGGTGGCTTTTCGGGATGTGGAGGCTGTTGCCGTCGGCGAAATACCAAAACCGGCGGAAAAGCGTTCCCTTACAGAAGAAGTACTGAGATCCAAGTTAAATAAAACGGGGAATACGCCTTTTGTATTTGAAGAACTTGCGGTGGATCTGGATGACGGCCTGTTTTTGTCCATGACATCCGTCAATGAATTGAGACGTCAGGCGTTAGAGGCGTTAAAAGAGACTTATTTGAACAAGTATCGCAGAAGGAACGCACAAGTGCCGTTTGTGACGGGAGCAGGCATACCTTTTGAGAACACTTCCCGGGAAGGTGTTATACCGAAGATTCCGGAGATACAACCCCTTGAAATCCCAGGATTGGACCGAAATTTACAGACACAGGACAAACCGCCTGAGAGAGCATCTTTTGTGTGCGGATATCCGATGCTCTGCCAGGAAATGTATGGTAAGGAGAAAAAGCCGGCGCAAACGATTTCCTTAAAGGGTTCCGTAGAACAGGAGGAGCAGATTTATCCTCTTCTGAACAGTTCTGTAGTTTCCGGAATTTATATAGACAGCAGCGCCTTTTCCAGAAAAGAAACTGTGGACAAATTAGAGGCGCTTTCCATGCAGGCACAGAAACGGAAGAAAAAAATATATTATATATTGCCGGCTGTTTTCAGAGACCATACAGCTGCATTTTACCGGACCATTCTGCATGACATA
>CANODN010000122.1 GCA_947564765.1 uncultured Roseburia sp.
CCTGCCTCCCGCTACCGCTGCACCATAGCAGATTCCCGCCGCACTGTGTTCTCCTTTGTTTACTCAATTATAACATACAGATGAAATTATGCAACTGCAGGAATTTCATTTATCAAGCGAACAACCTCTTGACACATACAAAAAAAAGTATAATAATGAATTTCAGAAATGGTCATTGTCCATTTTATGGCAATAACCAGATATGAATCAGAATTTCCCGGGGATAACAGTGGGGAGCAGTACATCGGAGGTAAGCGTATGGACATCAGATTTGAAAAAAAAGAACAGCTCAAGGAAAAGCCGGATCAGAAGAATCTCGGTTTCGGAAAATATATGACAGACTATATGTTTGTCATGGACTGGACAAAGGAAGAAGGCTGGAAGGATGCAAGGATTGTTCCTTATGAGCCGATTACCATGGACCCTGCCTGTGTGACCCTGCATTATGCACAGGAGACATTCGAGGGTATGAAAGCCTATCGTACCAAAGAAGGGAAAATCCAGTTATTCCGCCCAGAGATGAATGCAAAGCGTATGATCCGATCCAATGAAAGACTGTGTATGCCTGCTTTTCCGGAGGATATGTTTGTAGAAGCAGTCAAAGAGCTTGTAAAAGTAGAAAGAGACTGGGTTCCGTCAGAGCCGGGAACTTCCCTTTACATTCGGCCTTTTATGTTTGCAACAGAAGTGGCATTGGGCGTTCATATGGCCACCAGCTATAAATTTATGGTAATCTGCTGTCCGGTAGGCGCATATTATGCGGAAGGCATCAATCCGGTCAAGATTCTGGTAGAAGACGAGCTGGTACGCGCCGTACAGGGCGGTACTGGATTTACGAAATGCGGCGGCAACTATGCAGGTTCCATTTTGGGACAGGTAAAAGCAGAGAAAATGGGCTGCACCCAGGTGCTCTGGTTAGACGGCGTACACCGTAAATACGTAGAAGAAGTAGGAACAATGAATATTATGTTCAAAATCGGCGGAGAGATTTATACGGCTCCCATCGAAGGAACTGTACTTCCCGGTGTTACCAGAGATTCCATTATCCATATTTTAAAAGACTGGGGTTATACGGTAAATGAGACGCATCTTGCAGTGGAAGATTTGATGAAAGCAGGACATGACGGTACTTTAGAAGAGGCATTCGGCACAGGTACTGCGGCGGTTATTTCTCCGGTAGGGGAATTTGTGTACAGAGAAGATGACGTGAAGGTGAATGATTTCAAGATCGGAAAGCTGACACAGAAGTTATATGATTATCTGACCGGAATCCAATGGGGCGACGTGGAAGATAAATATGGCTGGACAATGGATATTGATGCATAAAACTTTCATAAATATAAAAAATAGCGGCATTTGCGATGAGCAGATGCCGCTGTTTTTTATACTTCTAAAAGAATAAAAGATAAAAAAATTCAAATACTATCCTTAAAAATATTTAATGGATAGGAGCGGTAAATGCAATGCCAAAAGAAACTTATTACATCGGAGAACAGAGCTTAACCTTTCCAAATGATGTCTATCTCATCTCAAGTGCATCCGTTGTAGGAAAAAAAGAAGGAGAAGGTCCTCTGGGCGATGCCTTTGACATGATATGCGAGGATGATAAATTCGGAGAAGATACCTGGGAAATGGCGGAGAGTACACTGCAGAAGGAAGCGCTTACCCTTGCCATGGGAAAAGCAGAGCTAAAACCGGAGGATGTCCGTTATCTGTTTGCAGGAGATCTTTTGGGACAGAATATAGCCACCTCCTTTGGACTTATGGATTATGAAATTCCCCTGTTTGGTTTATACGGGGCCTGTTCTACGGCAGGGGAATCGCTGGCCCTGGCTTCCATGTGTGTGGGAGCAGGATATGCTAAAACAGTGGCAGCCCTTACCTCCAGTCACTTTGCCAGTGCGGAGAAACAGTTTCGATTTCCCCTGGAGTATGCCAATCAAAGGCCCGTATCAGCTACCTGGACTGTCACCGGCAGCGGCGCCTTTCTATTGTCCTGCAAAAAAGGAAACGTACGAATTACCGGGATTACCACTGGTAAGATCGTAGATATGGGGATCAAAGATTCCATGAATATGGGAGCGGCCATGGCTCCGGCCGCGGCAGACCTGATTGCACAGAGTCTGGAGGATTTTAACAGAAAGCCTTCGGATTATGACAAAATCATAACCGGAGATTTGGGGTATGTGGGACAGGAAATTTTAATTGATTTGTTAAAAAAGAAAAAAATTGATATTTCAAATGTGCATGAAGACTGCGGTATTTTAATTTATGATAAAGAAAAACAGGGAACAGGCTCCGGCGGTTCCGGGTGCGGCTGTTCTGCAGTAACCTTAAGCGCTCATTACCTGCCGCAGTTAGAAAAGGGCAGATTAAAACGGATTTTATTTGTTCCCACCGGAGCATTATTATCCACCGTAAGCTTTAATGAGGGACAAAGCGTACCGGGAATTGCCCATGCAGTCGTACTGGAGTATGCAGGATTGGAGGGATAGCTGTGGAATATATCAATGCATTCTGGGTAGGCGGTTTGATTTGTGCGCTCACGCAGATTTTAATGGAAAAAACAAAAATGCTTCCGGGCAGGATCATGGTGCTTTTGGTGTGCAGCGGAGCAGTCCTTGGAGCAGTCGGTATTTATCAGCCCTTTATGGAGTACGCCCAGGCAGGCGCAAGTGTGCCGTTGCTTGGCTTCGGCAATACCCTTTGGAAAGGGGTAAAAGAGGCAGTAGACGAAAATGGTTTGCTGGGCGTTTTTATGGGAGGATTTAAATCAAGTGCAGTGGGAATTTGTGCCGCTCTGGTATTCGGATATCTGGCAAGCCTGATTTTTGAGCCAAAGATGAAAGATTAGGATATTTCGGAAGATGTATAGAAAAAATAAAACTGCACAGACTAACCGTGGAATCCCGGTCATACAGAGTGGCGGCGGATTTCACATGAGCAGAAAGGAGGACCATTTCTTTATGAAAAAACTGAAATACTTGCTTTTGTGCGGTATTATGAGTGTATCCGTTCTGTCTTTGGCAGCCTGCGGTACCAATAATACAAAAAACAATAACGATAATGCCAGCAGTAATACAGAGTCAGACAACAGCAGCAATAATGCAAATGCAAATGACAACGGTACAGGCACCGGAAGCGGCAATGCCAATGCCGGAAATAATGGCGGTGATGCAGCAGAAGATGCAGGCGATGCGGTAGAAAATACCGGAGATGACATTATGGATGGCGCAGAAGATATTGGTAATGATTTGGAGGATGCGGTAGATGATGTTACCGGAAATAACGGCGGCAGCGATAATGCATCTTCAAACGGCAATGGTTCAAATACAACAACTGCAAGATAAGAAAACAAAAAAGTGAAAATGGCGTGTCCATTTTCACTTTTTTGTTGCGCCTTTGTAAAAAATAAGATATTCTGAAACGTGAAATAAGGAGCGTGAGAACATGACAAGGGAACAGTATGAACGTTGGTCCTCTCCCTTTCGGAAGAGCAATATAAGAGTGAAGCTTTTAATCGGAGCAGATAAACTGATAACAGGAGCCGTGTTTTTGTCTTATCCGGCGCTTTTACTGTATTTGCTGATGCGGGAAAATAACAGGCAGCTATATTCCTGTGTTTGCATTCCCGCCGGATCTTTTTTGCTGATTTCGCTGTTCCGAAATATCTGTTCCGCAGAGAGACCTTATGAAATATTGGAGATTACGCCTTTGATTGCAAAAGAGACGAAGGGAAAGTCCTTTCCCAGCCGTCATGTGTTTTCGGCATTTATCATCGGAATGACCTTCCTTTTTGTCATCAGGCCCATGGGAATTCTTATTTTGTCCGCAGGAGCGGCTATGGCGTATATCAGAGTCGTGGGCGGCGTGCATTTCCCCAGAGATACGATAGCAGGAGCAGTTTTTGGTATTTTATGCGGAATGCTTTATCTCTTTACATAGAATTTCACCCGCAGAATCTGCAGTCGGATGCATGATAACATAAAAAAAGTGCCGTCAGGCACTTTTTTTGATGATTTCCTATATAAAAAATGTTTTTGCATTTATTCTTCAATGGAATAGTTCGGCGCTTCCTTGGTGATATGAATGTCATGGGGATGACTTTCCTTCAACGATGCCGCAGAAATTTTTATAAATTTTGCTCTGTCATGCAACTCCGAAATGGTAGGGCATCCGCAATATCCCATACCGGAACGGATACCGCCGATCAGCTGGAAAATCGTATCTTCCACACTGCCCTTGTAAGCAACGCGGCCTTCCACGCCTTCCGGAACCAGCTTTTTTGCATCTTCCTGGAAGTAACGGTCCTTGCTTCCGTTTTCCATTGCTGCGATAGAACCCATGCCGCGGTAAACCTTATATTTTCTTCCCTGATATAATTCAAAGGTTCCCGGGGATTCGTCGCATCCGGCAAACATACTTCCCATCATACATACATTAGCTCCGCCGGCCAGTGCCTTTGTCATGTCTCCGGAATATTTGATTCCTCCATCGGCAATAATGGGAATGCCGGACTCTTTGGCAACTGCATAACAGTCCATAACAGCAGTCATCTGAGGTACGCCGATGCCTGCGACAACCCTTGTCGTACAGATGGAACCCGGTCCGATGCCGACTTTAATCGCGTCAGCGCCTGCTTCGATCAGATCTCGTGTAGCCTCTGCGGTTGCCACGTTTCCGGCAATGACCTGAAGCTCCGGATAGCTTGCCTTGACGTCTCTGACGGCGTTTAAGATATTCCGGGAATGGCCGTGGGCTGAATCAATCACAATGACGTCCACGTGGGCTTTGACTAAAGCATCGACACGATCCATCATGTTGTTTGTAATGCCTACGCCGGCGCCGCAGAGCAGACGTCCCTGATCATCCTTGGCAGACAGCGGATAGCGGATCTGTTTTTCAATATCTTTGATGGTGATCAGACCTTTTAAATTGTAATCCTTGTCCACCAGAGGAAGCTTTTCCTTTCTTGCCTTTGCAAGAATCTGTTTGGCTTCTTCTAAAGAAATTCCGGTAGGGGCGGTAATGAGATTCTCGGAAGTCATAGATACACTGATTTTTTTCGTGAAATCCGTTTCGAATTTCAAGTCACGGTTTGTGATAATGCCGACCAGACGTTTGCCGTTCTTTTCTACAATCGGCACACCGGAAATGCGGAATTTACGCATCAGATTTTCTGCATCCTGCAGCGTGTTTTCGGGATTCAAAGAAAATGGATCGGTAATGACGCCGTTTTCGGAACGTTTTACCTTATCGACCTCGTCTGCCTGTGCTTCCACAGACATATTTTTGTGAATAATACCGATGCCGCCCTGTCTGGCCATGGCAATCGCCATTCTATGCTCGGTTACGGTATCCATGCTGGCGCTCATCATGGGAATGTTTAACGGAATCTTCTTTGTGAGGTGTGTTGTCAGATCGATCATATTTGGCGTAACTTCTGAATACTGCGGGACTAACAGTACGTCGTCAAATGTGATTCCTTTGCCGATAATTGTAGCCATTTTAGAATCCTCTCTTTCTTCTGAAAATCAGTATACTGGTAATTAATTTTCATATTTTAGCAAATAAATCCGATCGTGTCAATCAAATGATGCTGGTTTCCCCGTTTTTTCCATTTCCCCGGTGTTTGTCTGGAAAAAAATTCAGTTGACGCACATTTGGAAAAGTAGTATATTATAAATGTATATTTATATATTTTTTATGGCTTATTTTTCAATGTAGAGATGTCTCGAAAGGCTTATTTTTAATGCTCAGAAAGGGAGCAGCAGACTTGAGAATGAAAAGAGGGGGCGCTGTATTTTGAAAGATTTCAGACAAAAACAGGAGGTGTGAAAAAGAAATTCAGAAAGGAAAAGAGGAAAAACAAAAAAGATCCTTGGAGAGGGATAGCAAAAACTACTACTAAAAATTGAGAAAGGTACAAAATTTATGAAGTGGAAAAAATTAGTATCAGGCGTGCTGGCGGCTTCTATGGTATTGACGTCCGCTGCCTGGATGCCACAGCAGGTTTCGGCTGCAAGTGAAGAGCCGATTAAGGTAAGTGAAATCCATTATACGGCACCGGCGGTTGGCGGAAAGCCGCAGCAGGTCAGGGCAGTTATTGATAAGTCACTGCCGGAAATTACAGATCGTGCCGTTACGGCTCCGGCCCCGTTAGAAGTCGTAAACAGTTCGGAGAAAACGATAACACAAACAACAGAGGAAACCGGAGCGAGACAGATCGTATACGGTTTTCATCAGCAGTTAAAGTCCAATGCTGAAAAGTTTAACGCCAAAGGCCATACACAGATTCTGTTGTCCTTCCGGCTGTTTTTAAAAGCATTTCCGACATCTGGAAATGTATCTCTGATTTCCAAGGGAGATCAGTACGGCGTTCAGCTGACATCAAACGGACTGAGACTGTTTTTGACGAACCAGCAGGGCTCTTCGGTGTCACAGGAGTACGCTAGTTGTTTTGAAAATGGACTGAATCGGTGGTATGATCCCGTCTTTGACAGTTTATAAAGAATAAAATTGCTGTAAATTCAGTAAATATG
>CANODN010000123.1 GCA_947564765.1 uncultured Roseburia sp.
TAATCTTCTCCGAACTCCTCCCAGATCGTCCGGTCATTTTTCAACTCTTTCAGAACTGTTTCTGTTTCCATTCCAGAATTTCTTCCAGTCTTTCCCTGATATGCTTTTCTTCTCCCTGTCCATCCGGCCGGTAGTAACGTCTGTCGGCCAATGCATCCGGCAGACATTGCATCCTCGTTAATTTTTCTTCTGTATCATGAGCATACTGATATCCTCTTCCATAATCCAGTTCTTTCATCAGATCTGTCGGCGCATTGCAGATATGCAGAGGAACCGGCTCTGCAGGCATCTTTCTGATATCATCCTTACAGGCTTCACACGCCCGATAAAGGGCGTTAGATTTCGGCGCCATGGAAAGGTATACGACGGCATGTGTCAGATGCACGTCACACTCCGGCATTCCAAGAAAATGGCATGCCTGATACGCTGCCACTGCTGTCTGCAGCGCATGAGAATCTGCCATGCCGACATCTTCACTGGCAAAGCGTACCAGACGCCTTGCAATATATAAGGGGTCCTCTCCGCCATCTAACATACGGCACATCCAGTAGACTGCCGCATCCGGATCACTGTTCCGCATAGATTTATGCAACGCCGAAATCAGATTGTAATGCTCTTCACCGTTTTTATCATATAATAAAGAACGCCGATTCATACACTGTGCCAAAATCTGCTCATCTACGCATAGAACAGCATCTTCGTTCATTCTGCCGTTAAAAACCGCCATCTCCAATGTATTTAACGCCGTTCTGGCATCTCCATTGGAAAAACGGGCAATCGAGGATAGATGGGCCGTCTCAATCGCAATCTTCATATTTCCAAATCCCTTCGGACTTTTTAACGCCTGAAGCAAAAGCCCCTTGATATCCTCTTCCTGTAACGCCTTTAAAATAAACACTTTGCATCGGGATAATAAAGCAGAATTTATCTCAAAGGATGGATTTTCTGTTGTAGCGCCTACCAGAATAATACTGCCCTTCTCCACAAACGGAAGAAATGCATCCTGCTGCGCCTTATTGAAACGATGAATTTCATCCGCAAACAGCAGCGTGCGGATTCCCATTTTCCGGTTCTGTTCTGCCTGTACCATGACTTCCTTGATTTCTTTGATTCCACTGGTAACTGCACTGAACTCTACAAACTCTGCCCTTGTCTGATTTGCAATAATTCTTGCCAGCGTCGTCTTTCCAACCCCCGGCGGCCCCCAGAATATCATGGAGGAAATCTGGTCTTCTTCAATCAGACGCCTTAAGATCTTTCCTTTCCCGATTAAATGCTTCTGCCCTGCATACTCATCTAACGTATCCGGTCTTAACCGGCTTGCAAGGGGCGCTGTTTGTTTTCTATCATCAAATAAGCTTAATTGCTCCATAATGATCTGCTCCTTCTTTACTTCCAGATATCTTTTCCCGTTCCTCTTTTGTCGTTTCCAAAATCAAATATCCCATTTTCTAACCTGCCTCGTATTAAAATTTTCTGTAAATCGCTGTTTTTATTCTCTTCAAAAGAATAACACTCTGTTTTATTTCCTGCAACAAAGATTTTAACAGAAAAAACCTCTATGAAGAGCAGAATCGTCTCTTGATTCCTCTGCTTTCATAGAGATCTTTGAATTTCTTTACAGCTCATTAATCGTATCCGTAATTTCCATATCCCGAATCCGCTTCGCCGGAGTACGCACTGCTAAAATACAGGACAGCACAACAATCGGAAGCATAACCGCAATGGCATCCCAGGGAATGCTCCAATGTCCGCCGAAATGACTCACAATCAGTTTGATCGTAATCAGCCGATTCAGAAAAAGTCCCGCAATACACCCCACAAACAATCCGCATACCGCATACGTAACTGCCTCTGCCGCAATCATTCCAGTCATCTGTTTTACGCTCATGCCCACGGCACGCATGGCGCCGTATTGCTTGATTCTTGCCGACACACTCATGGAAATGCTGTTCATAATGTTAAACACCATAATCAATACGATAATTGCCAAAAATCCATAAGCGGCAGTCCGAAACACCCAATAGGAGGAATACGTGGTTTTATTCCCCTCCCTGTGATCGGTAAACAGGTTGTCACCGGCCAGATCGCGAATGGCGCGCACCGTCTCTTTTGGCACATCCTTTGTAAATTTTGCATTCAGCAGCATATAATTTTCCTCACCTGTGATGCGCCGGAAGGTTCCCTCTGAGCAGACCACCACAGCCCGGGCGTCTCCCCAGATTCCTTCCGACGCCACACATGCAATTTCAATCTGCGTATCACCGATTTTGATTTGATCTCCCACATCCAAACGGCTGTCTTTGTTAAAAATCGTCAATGCATAGTCGGAATCATCGGTAACTTTTGAAATATCTCCGCTCACAATAGAGTTCTTTGACCAGTTAAGCATATAGTCGTCATAAGAAAGCAGATCAATGCTGCTTTCTGTCCCGTTAATTTCAGCCGGTATATTAAGGGCAAAGGCATTGCCGAACACAGCCTCTATGCCGGGAAGCTTTTTAATTTCCTCCTTTAAACTTCTGTCCACAGAATTTGCACTTGTATCCTCAGCTGCAATTGCAACATCCGGCGTAAAACTGTTTAAAGAAGGAATTATGGCTTTTGCAAAATCCAGAAATGCAAAAAAGCTGAAAAACAAAATTATCGTAAATGCAAAGGACATGGTCATAAGAATCAGATTTTTCTTTGCAACTGTAGCATGATGAATGCCAAGGGCTGTTTCCACCTTAAAAAAACGCGTATTCGCCCCGTGTGTACCGTGCTTTTCGATTTCTGCATTTCCCGATACTGCCGCCATAGGAGATACGCCGGCCGCTTTTTTTGCAGGAGAATGGGCAGCAATCAACACTGTGATCACTCCCACTGCGGCGCCGCATACAATGCCCAGGATGCTGAAGGAAAAGGTAAACCCGGCAAACTCGCCGCCCACTACATTTTTTAAAAAAATACACATGATCCATGTGACTGCAATTCCCAGGATACATCCAATGGGAACCGCGCTTTTACACCAGTTTAAAGCCTCCAGGCGGACAAAACGGATCATCTGTTTTCTGCTGGCGCCGATACAGCGCATCATCCCGAAAAATTTTGTCCTCTGGGCGACATTGCTGTTCATACAGCTTGAAATCATCAGAACACCGGCAATCAAAATCACAACGAACAATGCCCCTGCAAGAGGATATAATGCTGTCATACTTTCATTGCTGCTGGCTCCTGCCAGACCGAGAACTGCCGTGTTTTCCTGCACATTTTCATCTGAAAGGCCATACTTCTCTCTGACATTCTCAATTGCTTTTTTCAGATTGGCATTTTCCGAAAACCGGATATAATATTCCGGTTCTGCCGTTTCATTGCCGGCCGCAGATATCCGCTCAAATCCGGCCGCATCCATATAAGCGCAAAAGCCGTCAATCATTCCGTTATATTCTAAATCATCCGTACAAAATCCGGATACGGTATAAGCAAAGCTGCCTGCCGGCGTATGGATTGCAACCGAATCTCCGATGCCAATCCTTGAATCTTCTTTTGCATCTATACTAAGCATAACTTCCTTTTCGTTTTGCGGATATTCCCCTTCTGATGCATAGCTTCTGATATCGTCAATATAACTTTGGTCTGTACCATATAAAATTACATTTTTTTCACCCGCATAATAATCATGATTCCCCACGTCATAATTCAAAACGCGGCATTCTGACGAGGCAAAAACATCCTCTTCCTTTGCAATCTGCTCTGCCGTCTGTTTTGATATGCCCTTTAACATAATGTGATATTTCCCGTGACGCTCCATCATCTGAGCGCTCTCTGCTTTTACCCAGATATCTGCCATGGAAAAAATAGCCGTTACAAGAAATACCGACAAAATGATACAAAGAATCGTCATACGGTTTTGCCGTTTGTGCACCTTTGCGGAAATCGGGACAAGACTAAGATAACTTCTCATTCGTCACACCTCCCGAAATCCGTAAGAACGCCGTCTGACACCTGCAGGATACGGTCTGCTGTCTGGGCAATACTGCGGTTATGGGTGATCATAATGATCGTCTGCTGGTATTTTTTCGAGGTTTCCTTCAGCAGTGCAATCACCTCACTGCTGTTCTGGGAATCCAGATTTCCCGTGGGTTCATCTGCGAGAATCAGAGACGGCCGGGTAATCAGCGCACGACCGATTGCCACTCTCTGCTGCTGACCTCCCGACAGCTGACTGGGAAGGTGGTGTCGCCGCTCTTTTAAATTCAGTACCGCGAGCAGCTCATTTAAATATTTTTTATCCGGTTTCTGATAATCCAGCAGCATGGGAAACATCATATTCTGCTCTACCGTCAATTCCGGAATCAGATTAAATGCCTGAAAAATAAAACCGATATTCCTGCGGCGAAAAACCGTCAGCGACTGCTCTTTCATTGCAAAAATATCCTTCGTATCAATCCATACTTTACCGGATGAGGGCGTATCCAGCGCTCCCAACATATTCAGCAGCGTACTTTTTCCGGAGCCAGATTCTCCCACAATCGCTACAAACTCGCCTTTGGGAACAGAAAAACTGACATCCCGCAAGGCGTGTACCGCCGTCTCTCCTTTGCCATAAGTTTTTGAAACGGATTTTACTTCTAATAAATTCATTTTATTACACCTCTTTCTCTTTGAATCTTATAAAAGCATACCCTCCAAACCTTACTGCAATATGACTGTAATACTACAATTTTGTAGGAATTAAAAAATGAATTGTAAAAACAGTCCCAACGCCTGGCCGGCTGTCCACTTCAATCGTTCCGTTGTGGGCCTCAACAATCGTTTTGGCCAGAGGAAGTCCCAGGCCGATCCCCCGAGTATCCTTAGAAAAGCGGCTCCGGTAGAATCGTTTGAAAATATAATGCAGATCTTCCGGATGAATTCCGCTCCCGGTATCTTTCACCGTGATCTGCACAGCAGATGCCGATCCCTTCCATGCAATGGAAACAGAATCTTTGGCCATTGTATGATCCAGGGCATTTTTTACAATATTATCTACCGCTTCTATCACCCAGTCACGATCACAGTAAAGCCGGACATCTTTGTCACCGGATAAAAGAATTTCTTTCTCCTCCTGCTTTGCCCTGTATGCAAAATGCAGCTCCACATCCTTCATCATATCCTCTACATGTTCAAAGGCTTTCTCAAACACAATGGAACCGGTATCCATTTTTGTAATTTTCAAAAGATTTTGCACCAGATTTTCCATCCGGTCCAGCTCCTGCTCCGACAACAGGGCAAATTCCAAAACCGCCGGCTGCTCTTTTACTTCGTTCTGCAGAAGACCGTTATAAATATTCAATGCCGCAAGGGGCGTTTTCAGCTGATGAGAGATATCGGAAATCGTATTCCGCAGAAACTCCTTTGACCGAAGTTCGCTTTTGGCATGGGCATTTAATACTGCCGCCAACGTGTTTACAGAATGGAACAACCGATACAGTTCTCCTTCTTCATCACATCGAATACGCCCTGTAAAATCACCGTCAAGATACGCCGTAATCTGTCTTACAGCCCTCTCCATGATCTGTACCTGCCTGTAAAAATACAAAAAACAGATCAGCAGTATGCTGACCGTCATCAAAAGAAAAAAGAGCAGAAAAATCAAATCCGATTCTCTGCAAAACAGCTGTATTACAACCTGATACAACAGAAAAAACACCGCAAAATCTGCAATTATGAAAAGAAACAAACACTGGATATCCTTGTCTGCAAAAATCTTCATACTCCACCTCAACAAACAACGTTCCACTTATATCCCATACGACGCACGGTCAGAAGCATCTGCGGGACGCCCGGATTATCTTCGATTTTCATCCGCAGCCTGCGGATGTATACGGTAAGCGTATTATTATCTACATAATTGCCCTCGCAGTCCCAGAGATTATCCAAAATCTGCTCCTTGGAAAGCACCATACCCGGATTTCGCATAAACAGACACAACAGCTTATACTCTGCGGCAGTCAGCTCCAAAAGCTGTCCGTTTTTATATGCCTGCCCCTGCAGCAAAAGTACCTTGATGCCATTTGATTCCAGCTTGTCGTCTGTCTGTCCAAAGTCCTTCACCCGACGGAGCAAAGCGTTGATTCTCGAATTCAAAACTCCCAGTTTAAAGGGTTTCGTAATGTAATCGTCCGCACCAATGTCAAGTCCCATAATAATATTAATTTCTTCGTCTGACGCCGTCAAAAAAATAATCGGCACCTTCGAAATCTGCCGCACTCTCTTGCAAAAATCAAATCCGCTTCCATCCGGAAGAGACACATCCAAAACCAGCAGATCATACTTCCCATCTGCCCAAAGGGTATCGGCCTCCCGGATTGTCCTGGCAATCTCCAATTCAAATCCCTGCTTTTGAAACGTAAAAGAAAGTCCGTTGATCAAACTCAAATCATCTTCCAGAAGAAATATTTTGTCCATACCTTATTTCCCTTCCGCAGCGATCTCTCGGCAGGCAACCTGCTTTTTCTGTAACTTTAGATCTGCCGCTTATAAAT
>CANODN010000124.1 GCA_947564765.1 uncultured Roseburia sp.
CCATTTTGTCAACAAAAGCGACATTGTAACTGTCATCGCTTCCCGTTTACCAGCTGGACAAAGGGCAGATCGTATTTTCTTCCGACATTTGCATCGTCCTCACCAAAAGCCGGTGCAATGTGAACGATTCCCGTACCGTCTGTCATGGTAACGTAATTGTCACAGGTGATATAATGGGCTTTTTTGTGCTGCTTTTCTATCATTTTATCCGCAAAATCAAACAAAGGCTCGTATTCCTTATATTCCAGATCGGTTCCTTTGTAAGTTTCCAGTATTTCGTATGCAGCAGTTCCTGTTTCTTCATTGGCAAGCCCGCCGAGGACCTTATCCAGCAACGCCTTTGCCATATAATAGGTATAGCCGTCTGCTGCCTTTACCTTGCAATAGGTCTCGTCAGGATTGACGCAAAGCGCCACATTGCTGGGCAGCGTCCAGGGCGTCGTAGTCCATGCCAGAAAATAGGCATCCTCTCCCACAACTGCAAAACGTGCGATTGCAGAACGCTCTTTTACTGTTTTATAGCCCTGAGCAACCTCCTGAGAGGAAAGGGGCGTCCCGCATCTGGGGCAGTAAGGAACAATTTTAAAGCCCTTGTATAACAGCTTCTTGTCCCAGATTTGTTTCAATGCCCACCACTCGGACTCAATAAAATCATCCTGATAGGTAACATAGGGATCTTCCATATCTGCCCAAAAGCCGACGGTTCCGGAAAAATCCTCCCACATTCCCTTGTATTTCCACACGGATTCCTTACATTTTTCAATGAAAGGCTCCATACCGTATTCTTCAATCTGTTCCTTTCCGTTTAAACCCAGCAGCTTTTCCACTTCCAGCTCTACCGGAAGTCCATGGGTATCCCAGCCTGCCTTTCTGGGAACAAATTTACCTTTCATCGTCTGGTATCTGGGAATCATATCCTTGATGACACGAGTTAAGACATGGCCGATATGCGGCTTGCCGTTGGCCGTAGGCGGACCGTCGTAAAAGGTATAGGTTTCGCCGCCTTTACGCATTTCCATACTTTTCTGAAAAATGCCATTGTCATTCCAGAACTTTTCTGTCTGTTTCTCACGTTCCACAAAATTAAGATTCGTTTCAACTTTGTTATACATGACTTCCTCCTGTTTTGATCTTTCCTTCCGCATAAATAAAGCCCTTCTTCCTGTAATAGGACGAAGGGCTTAGCATCGTTATACCACCTGTTACAATATACTTGGAATCTATGGTTCCGCATATACGCTCCCCGTAACGTGGGAATTTCCGTCAGCGCTTACTCTCTGCTGCTCTGCAATCGCCTTTCGGCTCCTGATATGGCGTGTTCCTCCGGAACTGTCACATCCTGCATGGATTTCGGGCTGCAACTTGGAAGTGATCTTCGGATATCCGCTACTCATGCCGGCTTGCACCAGATCCGGCTCGCTTTGAATTTCACAGGATATCTTACTGTCTTCGTCATCGTCTTTCTCATTTTTGCATAAACAGTATAAAGGGATAAAACGTATTTTGTCAAGGGTGAAATGAAGTGTATGCTCTGCTTTTGAAGATTCTCCGTCACCCTCCAAAGGATTTTATCATTTGTTCGACAGAAACCGGATCTGCACCAAGCAACTCCAAAATCATACCTGCCGTTCTGACACAAAATCGATGGAAATAGATCAATGCAAAAATCAATGCAATTCCAAACAAAATCCCGGTGACAAGCCTTCGAATGTTCCCGCTCTCGTAAGAAGTCAGTCTCTGCAAAAAGCCGTCAAAAACCAGGGGAATCATCAGCGCCAGAACAATTTCAAACCGGGGACATCCCCAAAAAACAGCAATCGGTATACCTGCAAGCATCCCTGCCAATTCCCCCGTACACCGTGCACAGATTGGGAACTGCTTCCCTCTGAAATAAAAGGAACGGTCCGGTCTGGCATGGCAGCCGAAAAAAATCTGCAGAAATCTGCCAATCTTAGAGTGCTGCACTTGCAAATCCTGCGGCACCAAGAATTACAAATAAGATAATATAGGATATAACTGCAACCACTACGCTGATCAATGCACCGATCCCTGCAGCTTTTGCAGTTTTAGGCTTCTGGTCTTTCCATACCAGGAATAAAATCAAACCTACGATTGGAATACAGCATCCCAGAAGTCCCCATAAAAATCCTCCGTTATCGTTTGCGTAATTATTTTCCATATGTATCTCTCCTTATTTTTTTATTTTGAACCCTTTCGAATTCCGCATTTATTATGTCATAAAATGTCGAGCTTGTCAATTTTTGTCTCTGCCGGAACAGATATTAAAAGGTGTCGTCATCAAAAATATCATCACTGTTAAAAAAATCATCGCCATAGTCAAAGGTATCGTCATTATCATAAGTATCGTCATTATCGTAATCCCAGTAGGAATGATCATCATAATGATACGGATAAGTTCCGTTCAAGCTATCCTGCAATCTCTGATCAAACCCATCCTGTAAGTCTGCCGAAACAGCAAATACAACTGCAAAAATAAGAAACAGCAGAATCGATAAGCCCGACATAATCAAACCTGCAATCGCCATGCCTTTTTTGCTCTCTGGCTTTGTGAGTTGAATAATGCCAAATATAATGGCTATAATGGCCAGAGGAATATTCACACAACAGCAAAACAATACCAGCGACAAAATCCCAAGCACCATAGAAGCAATTCCAAATCCCTGACTGTCCGGCTGGTACGGCTCCTGATGTGGATAGATCTGCTGATACGGATTCTCCTGATTGGTTCCCTGACTGCTCCCATTCTGCCAGTAAGACGGGTTTTCCTCATTTACAGGCTGATGATATTCTCCCTGATTTTGTCTTGTATTTTCTTTATAGATTCCCGCCTGTGATTCCTCCCTGGGAATCTCCGCCTTTGTCTCATCTAACCCCAATGGATTATCATTCATTTTCTTCACTCCAATCCTTTGCAATTCTGCAGACTCTGCTTTATCTTTAAGCCTTTCATGCAGACGCTCTGCTATAACGGTTCATAACCTATTCTAACAAAGGCAGCGCTAAAATTCAATTATTTCTTTGCTCATCTGTCAGCCGTATTACACCGCAGCCGATCATCTGCCCTGCATTTCCCGAAGGCTGTGTTGTAAAATCGTCCGCCTCTCTATGTATAATAACGGATTTTCCAACGATATCATACAGCTCTAATGCCGGATTATAAAAAGAAATCCAGGTATATCCATCCAGCGAGAGCAGCGGCGGCATATCCCCTGCATGATGCGGATGCAGACGGTTTCCCGGATTATAATGCCCTCCTGCGTTCAGAAAACGGTTGGAGCAGTCGCCGTTTTCATGTATATGAAACCCATAAAAAGCAGGCGTATCCGGATTGCCGAAATCCGGCAGTCCGAATAGTTCTGCTTCTACTAAAAGTCCCCCGCTTGGCACCTCATAAAAATAAACAACACCCTGAAGATTAGGATAATCTGCATCGCCATGCATCTGCGCATAGGCTCTGGGCCGGTTATCCAGAAATAATTTCATAAAATTAAGCCTCGGCGTCACCTGAAACATAGAAAACCTCTTTTTCTTTTATTCTATGCAGACATTTTATTACTATTCTTCCTCGATATGTTCTCTCCCCTGCGCAATTATGGTACGGACATGATCGTCTGCCAGTGAATAAAACACAGACTTACCCTCCCGCCGGCTTTTCACCAGCTTATTCTGCTTTAAAATCCGAAGCTGGTGGGAAATAGCAGACTGTGTCATCCGCAGGGCTGCCGCAAGATCACAGACACAAACCTCCGCTTCAAACAATACAAACAGGATGCGGATTCGGGTGGAATCCCCGAACACCTTAAACAACTCTGCCAGATCGTAAAGCTCCGTCTCGTCCGGCATCGTTTCATTGACAATTTTCAGCAGCTCACCGTGAACTTCTGTTGTCTCACAGCACAGATCATCTCTTTTTTCCATACTTACCTCCTGCTATAATTTTTTCACAAACAAGGCCCGGATTGCATTTAAAACAGCAATCACCATAACGCCCACGTCTGCAAATATGGCAAGCCACATATTGGCAATCCCTGCAGCTCCCAGGATCAGACACAGTATTTTGATTCCGATTGCAAAATAAATATTTTCATATACAATACGGAGACATTTTTTCGATATGGCAATGGCTTTTCCGATTTTGAGCGGATCATCATCCATAAGAACCACGTCCGCCGCTTCAATTGCGGCATCCGAACCAAGCGCGCCCATGGCAATTCCAATATCGGCCCTTGAAAGAACCGGAGCGTCATTGATGCCGTCTCCCACAAAAACAAGCTTTTCCTTTTCCTCTTTTTGTGCAATCAGTTCTTCTACCTTTGCCACCTTATCCGCAGGAAGCAGTTCACTGTAAACCTCCTGTACGCCAAGCTCTCCTGCCGTCTGTTCCGCTGCTGCGCGGCTGTCCCCGGTCAGCATAACCGCTTTTTTAATTCCCTCTTTTTTCAGCCGCATAATTGCTTCTCTGCTGTGCGGCTTCAGCTGATCGGAAATCAGAATATGCCCTGCGTAGTTTCCATCTACCGCAATATGCACGACGGTTCCCACATGGCTGCACTCCTGGTAATCGATGCCAAGCCGGCGCATCAGCTTTCCGTTTCCTGCGGCAATCTGCCTGCCGTCAACTCTGGCCTTTACGCCGTTTCCGCTGATTTCCTCTATATCTGACACACGGGATCTGTCAATTTCCTTTCCGTAAGCCTCCCTCAAGCTCTTACTGATTGGATGAGACGAGTCGCATTCTGCCAAAGCGGCATATTCCAAAAGAAGCTCTTCTTTGATCTGGCTATGATGAATTCCGCTTACTTCAAATACGCCCTGCGTCATGGTTCCTGTTTTATCAAATACCACATATTTTGCCTGGGAAAGGGTTTCCAGATAATTGGAGCCTTTTACCAGAATGCCTTCCTTGCCTGCTCCTCCGATCCCTGCAAAAAAGCTTAACGGAATACTGATGACAAGCGCGCAGGGACAGCTGATAACAAGAAACGTAAGGGCACGGTAAATCCACTGTTGCCAGTTCGGATCGACTCCAAAGCCAATCATTGCAATCACCGGCGGCAAAATAGCCAGTGCCAGCGCTCCATAGCAGACTGCCGGCGTATAATATCTTGCAAAACGGGAAATGAAATTCTCGGACCGGGACTTTTTTGAGCTGGAATTTTCCACCAGATCCAAAATCTTCGATACCGTAGATTCCCCGAATTCTTTTGTTGTCCGAATTTTAAGCGTTCCTGTCATATTGATACAGCCGCTGATCACTTCACTGCCCTCCCCGGCCTTCCGCGGCAGGCTTTCCCCTGTCAGTGCGCTGGTGTTTAACGTGGAATTTCCTTCTATAACCACACCGTCAATCGGCACCTTTTCCCCGGGACGGACGACAATCATACTTCCGATCTCCACTTCATCCGGATCAACCTGTCTGATTTCGTTTTCCTCTTCGATATTGGCATAATCCGGCCGAATATCCATAAGATCACTGATATTCCGTCTGCTTTTGCCTACCGCATAGCTTTGGAACAGCTCTCCGATCTGATAAAACAGCATAACCGCCACGCCTTCGGTATATTCCCCCAGCACAATGGCTCCGATTGTAGCTACCGCCATCAGGAAGTTCTCATCAAATACCTGACGATTTAAAATACCCTTTCCCGCTTTTTTCAAAATATCATAACCAATGATCAGGTAAGGAATCATAAAGAAACCAAATCGAATATAACCCGTTACCGGCAGCAAAGAAAGTATGACCATAAGGGCGGCCGATATCAGAATCCTGGCCAAAACCTTTTTTTGTTTTCGATTCATAAGCCCTCCTTGTTATAAATAAATCTCACAATCGTCTTCTACTTTTTTGCAATTTTTCAGAACCTCCTGCATCACAGCTTTCGGCTCCTGCCCTTCTTCAAATTCTACAATCATCTTTAATGTCATAAAATTCACGGTTGCCTCTTTAACGCCGTTTGTTTTCTTTGCAGCTTCCTCCATTTTGTTGGCACAATTTGCACAATCTACCTCGATTTTGTATGTTTTTTTCATGTCTCTCTTTCCTTTCTTTTTCACATTTTCATATGAACAATTATTCATATGTTTGATTGTATTATACCACCTGTATGATATTTGTCAATAGTTACTTGCATGCAAATTTTAAATACTATATAATATTTTTGAGGTGATACAATGTCGAACGATATACATGAATTTTTAAAAGAGGTACTGGATAAACTGCAGACCATGGATTATGTCAAACCGGAATCTCTTCCCAACATTGATTTATATATGGATCAGGTCACTACGTTTATGGATACGCAGTTAGCTTCCACCAAGCGGCATGAAGAGGATAAAATTCTTACAAAAACAATGATCAACAATTACGCTAAGAACAATCTCCTCCCCCCGCCGGATAAGAAGAAATATTGTTATTGACAACCACGCTTGACATATAACTTCTTGCACTTGTCATAGT
>CANODN010000125.1 GCA_947564765.1 uncultured Roseburia sp.
GGAAAAAGGGCCGTTTGACATGGCGCTGCTGGATGTGATGCTGCCGGGAAAGGACCGCATTTTGCCGTGGGAGATACCTGTTATTCCCATGCGGAGGATACAAAGGTATATAATCCCGACGGAAAAGAGATCATTGCCAGAGATAATGCGGTTTCGATTTTAAGAAAAGAAGATATGTCTAAGGCGTATTTTAACTGCCATACGGATATTACCATTCCTTATGATGAGCTGGATGCGATTACGGCGGTTATGGCAGACGGGAGCTGCCAGGATATTATACAGAATGGAAAATTCGTGGTAGAGGGGACAGAGGAATTGAATCTGCCTTTGGAATAATTTTGATGTATCCGGCTGTGAAGTATGGTAAAATACGATTATTGATATGTCAAATAAGGTATTGGAACATATGGCAATAAGATATGATTGTGTCAGGGAAGGAGTGAAGTCTGTTATGGGTGGAAAAGTTCTGGAATATGAAGCAAAGACGATAAAAAGAGAAGGCATAGAGCAGGGCATAGAGCAAGGCATAGAGCAGGGCATAGAACAAGGCATCAGAGGAACAGTTTCCATATTAAAGAATTTAGGTGTTCCGCTGCAGACAATTCTGGCTAAAATTCAGGAACAGTATCATCTGAGTCCGGAGGATTCTAAGAAATATCTATGATAAAGGGGAGACCTTTTTATCTTGTATTTTCCTTTTCCAGAGGTTATAATGCCTTGTGTAAATAGAATCAAAGAAACTTTATGAGACGGATTCCGTAATCAGGAAACCGAGGATTGATTATTATGAAAAGAGCACACAGAATGGAGGAAATCATGGCAAAAGTAGGAATTGTAATGGGAAGCGATTCAGATATGCCTGTTATGGCAAAGGCTGCAGATGTTTTGGAAGAGCTGGGGATTTCGTATGAGATGCGTATTATCTCCGCGCATAGAGAGCCGGACGTCTTTTTTGAATATGCCAAAACAGCTGAGGAAAAAGGATTTCAGGTAATTATAGCGGGAGCGGGCATGGCGGCGCATCTGCCGGGTATGTGTGCGGCGATTTTCCCGATGCCGGTGATCGGAATTCCAATGCATACTACATCTTTGGGAGGACGGGATTCCTTATATTCAATTGTACAGATGCCGAGCGGCATTCCCGTTGCTAGCGTTGCCATTAACGGCGGTGCAAATGCAGGACTTTTGGCGGCAAAAATTTTAGCAGTGGGAGATAAAGCTCTGCTGCAGAAATTAAAAGAGTATGCCAGGAATTTAAAAGAGCAGGTGCAGGCAAAAGATGCAAAGCTGCAGGAAACCGGATATAAACATTATATAAAATAAAGGAGAGTAAAATGGATTACAAAAATGCAGGCGTAGATATTGAGGCCGGTTACAAATCAGTGGAATTAATGAAAGAGCACGTGCAGGAAACCATGCGCAAAGAGGTTTTAACGGGACTTGGCGGATTTTCCGGCGCGTTTTCCATGGAAAGCTTTAAAAACATGGAAAAGCCGACGTTAGTATCCGGTACAGACGGAGTAGGAACGAAATTAAAGCTGGCGTTTCTTTTGGACAAGCACGATACCATCGGCATCGACTGTGTGGCGATGTGTGTCAACGATATTGCATGTGCAGGGGGCGAGCCCTTATTTTTCCTGGATTATATTGCCTGCGGCAAAAATTATCCGGAAAAAATTGCAGCAATCGTAAGGGGTGTGGCAGAAGGCTGCAAGCAGTCCGGAGCGGCCTTAATCGGCGGAGAAACTGCAGAGCATCCGGGCCTGATGCCGGAGGAGGAATACGATCTTGCAGGCTTTGCAGTGGGCATCGTAGATGAAAAAGACATCATCACCGGAAAAGAGTTAAAAGAAGGGGATGTATTGATCGGTATGGCAAGCTCCGGTGTACATTCTAACGGATTTTCTCTGGTCCGCAAGGTGTTTTCCATGGACAAGGAGACATTACATACATATCACGAGGAACTGGGGACAACCTTAGGAGAGGCGCTGCTTACGCCTACGAGAATTTATGTAAAAGCTTTAAAGGCATTAAAAGACGCCGGAATTCGAGTAAAAGCATGCAGCCATATCACAGGGGGCGGCTTTTATGAGAACATACCGAGAATGCTGCCGGAGGGCAAACATGCAGTGATTGAAAAGGGCAGTTATTCCATTCCGCCGATTTTTGCCATGCTGCAAAGAGAAGGCAATATTGAAGAGCAGATGATGTACAATACCTATAATATGGGACTTGGTATGATTGCAGCTGTTTCCAAAGAGGATGCGGATGCGGCAATGGCAGCAATCAAAGCGGCAGGAGAAACTCCCTACATCGTCGGGACGGTCAAAGACGGCGAAAAAGGAGTTACATTATGTTAAAAATTGCAGTTCTGGTATCCGGCGGCGGAACAAATTTACAGGCGATTATAGATGGCGTGAATAATGGGACCATTACAAATACGAAAATCGAAGTTGTCATCAGCAATAACCAAAACGCCTATGCCCTGGAGCGGGCGCAGAAAAACAAAATTGCAAATCTTTGCATTTCTCCAAAAGATTTTGAGACCAGAGCGGCTTTTAATGAGGAATTTCTTCGAAAATTAGATTCCTATCAGGTGGATCTTGTTGTTCTGGCAGGATTTCTGGTGGTGATTCCGCCGGAAATGATTGCAGCGTATAAAAACCGCATCATAAACATTCATCCCTCTTTGATTCCCTCTTTTTGCGGAACGGGATATTACGGATTGAAAGTGCACGAGGGTGCCTTAAACCGGGGCGTCAAAATTACAGGAGCAACCGTGCATATTGTAGACGAAGGGACGGATACGGGACCGATTCTTCTGCAGAAGGCAGTGGAAGTAGAAGAAGGAGATACCCCGGAAATTTTGCAGCGAAGGGTAATGGAGCAGGCGGAATGGCAAATCCTGCCGAAAGCCATTGATCTGATTGCAAACGGTCGAGTCAGAGTAGAAGGTCAGAAAACGTACATTAAGTGACCGCTCTGAAAGAGCGCGTCATACTGGGATGCCCGGAGGGTATACATTAAGTGACTGCTCTGAAAGAGTGTGTCATATTGGGATGCCCGAAGGGTATACATTGTTTCATGGAGGAGCATATTATGAAAGTATTGATTGTTGGCGGCGGCGGAAGAGAGCATGCCATTGCAGCAAGCGCAGCGAAAAGCAGCCGTGTAGATAAAATTTACTGTGCACCAGGCAATGCAGGAATCGGCAAAATTGCGGAGTGCGTGCCCATTGGCGCTATGGAATTTGACAAACTGGTGTCATTTGCAAAAGAAAAAGAAATCGATTTTACGATTATCGGCATGGATGATCCTCTGGCAGGCGGTATCGTAGACGAATTTGAAAAAGCAGGATTGAAGGTATTTGGTCCTAGGAAAAATGCGGCCATTCTGGAAGGTTCCAAAGCGTTTTCCAAAGACCTGATGAAAAAATACAATATCCCTACGGCGGCCTATGAGACATTTGATGATCCAAAAGAGGCTCTTGCATATCTGGAAACGGCGAAAATGCCCATCGTATTAAAAGCAGACGGTCTGGCCCTTGGAAAAGGCGTTTTGATCTGTAAAACCTTAGAAGAGGCCAAAGCCGGCGTTAAAGAAATTATGGAAGATAAGAAATTCGGCTCCGCCGGAAATCATATGGTAGTGGAAGAATTTATGACAGGACGGGAAGTGTCCGTTCTTACATTTGTAGACGGCAAGACAATTCAGATCATGTCTTCCGCTCAGGACCACAAACGGGCCAAAGACGGTGACGAGGGCTTAAACACCGGAGGAATGGGAACTTTTTCTCCCAGTCCTTTCTATACGGCAGAAGTAGATCAGTTCTGCAGAGAGCATATTTATCAGAAAACCGTAGACGCAATGGCGGCGGAAGGAAGAGAATATAAGGGCGTTATTTTCTTTGGACTGATGTTGACAGAAGACGGACCGAAGGTTTTGGAATATAATGCAAGATTCGGCGACCCAGAGGCGCAGGTGGTTCTGCCCAGAATGAAAAATGACATCATAGACGTTATGGAGGCTTGTGTAGACGGTACATTAGGCAAGCTGAATCTGGAATTTGAAGACAATGCCGCCGTATGCGTGGTATTGGCCTCTGACGGTTATCCCTTGTCCTACGAAAAGGGATTTGAAATCGGCGGAGAAGAGAACTTTGAAGGCAAAGACGGATATTACTGTTTCCACGCAGGCACAAAGTTAAATGAAAACGGAAAAGTCGTAACAAATGGAGGACGTGTCCTTGGTATTACCGCAAAGGGAAAGGATTTGAAAGAGGCAAGAGCAAATGCTTATGCCGCCACGGAGTGGATTTCCTTTGACAATAAATATATGCGGCATGATATCGGAAAGGCAATCGACGAGGCATAATGAATCTTTCCGTATTTTGTATTTTACTGGCAGGAATTTTATGGGGAACCATGGGGATTTTCGTACGGTATCTTTCGGCGTACGGCTTTAGTTCCCTGCAGATTGCCTGTCTTAGAATTATAGCGGCCGGGATTTTGTTTTTCTTGTATCTGATTGCCGCAGACAAAGATAAGCTTAAGATACAAAGAAAGGATCTGCCCCTGTTTCTTGGAATGGGCTGGGGCAGTATCTTATTTTTTACCATTTGTTATTTTACGACCATCCAAACGACTTCTCTTGCAATTGCAGCGATTCTGCTTTATACTTCTCCCGTTTTTGTGGTGCTTTTATCGGCGCTTTTTTTAAAGGAAAAAATTACAGGAAAAAAGATTTTGGCCCTTTGCATTGCATTTCTGGGATGTGTGTTTGTGGCGGGGGTGGGAAGTACGTCTGATCTTACGGGAATCGGATTTTTGATAGGTTTATGTTCCGGTCTGGGGTATGGGCTTTACAGTATTTTCGGCAGCGTTTTGCTGAAAAAGTATCATCCTTATACCGTATCGGCCTACGCATTCATCTTTGCAGGGATTGGCGCGCTGTTTCTTGTCAATATAAAAGATGCGGCGCAGAAAATAACGTCCAGTGGGAATGCGCCTTTTGTGCTGGGGTTTGTTTTGCTGACGGCAGCTGTTACGGCGGTGGCTCCTTTTCTGTTATATACGGTGGGATTATTAAAAACAGAAGCGGGAAAAGCGGCGATTATGGCGATGATTGAACCTTTGGTGGCCGCAGTGACAGGCATCGCAGTATTTCATGAGAAATTGACCGGACAGTCGATGATTGGGATTGTCTGTATTTTTGGAGCTATTTTGCTTTTGAATATGGGAAATGGGAGGAAGAAAGGAAACGATGATGAAAAAAGGAATCATTTTTGATATGGACGGAACATTGTGGGATTCTTCGGAAAGTGTGGCAAAATCCTGGGATGAAGTGGTACAGAAAGAGAGAAAGGGACTGCGGAGAATTACGGCGGAAGACATTCAAACTGCTATGGGACATACGATGACAGAAATTGCAGAAATGATATTTCCCATGCTGGATAAACAGGATGCAATTGCACTGACAGACCGCTGCGGTGAGGCAGAAAACGAATATCTTCGTACCCATGGAGGCGTTTTATACCCGCAGTTGGAAGATACGCTGAAAGTATTGGCAGAGCAGTATCCCCTTTATATTGTAAGTAACTGTCAAAAAGGATATATCGAAGCATTTCTGGATTATTATCAGTTTTGGAACTATATCGAAGATATTGAGTGCTTTGGAAACAATAACAGGGAAAAGGCATATAATATTCGTTTGGTTGCAGAGCGGAACTGTCTGGATGCGGCGGTTTATGTGGGAGATATCCAGGGGGATTATGATGCAAGCAAAAAGGCGGGGGTTGATTTTATTCATGCGGCGTACGGTTTTGGGAGTGTGAAGGAAAACGTGCCTGTGATACAGGCGTTTGCAAAGCTGCCGGAGACGCTGGATGAGGTGTTCTAAAATGAAATAACAGGATTACAAGCTGCAGATCAATGCTCTGCAGCTTTTTGCTTTTAGATTTATCGCTGCTTTGATTTCTACAGGTATGATTTGCTTACCGGTCGTTTCAAAAAATACAACGATAATTCGAATATATAGAACATTTTTTACAATGAATAAATGTGAAATATAACATTTTTTGCAATGAAAAAGGATCGTTCTAATATTTTTCTGCGTAATTTATGAATTTTGTTCATTTGCATAACAGCTGCTGCGGTTTACAATACGGCAGGGAAATTCAATGCGTACCGTTTCCGTATGTTTTTTGGCAATTTGGTCTAACAGCAGAAAAACCGCCATATGCGCCATTTCTTTTCTGGGAATATGGATGGTTGTTAAAAAAGGCGATGTATTTTCGCTTTCTTCAATATTGTCAATCGAAATCACGGAAATACGTCTCTTTATCTTCCGTTTTTTTTCTTTTAAAATCCTAAGGTCTTCCACTGCTTGTTAATTTTTACATAATAAGCAGGCTC
>CANODN010000126.1 GCA_947564765.1 uncultured Roseburia sp.
CTACAAAGTTACAGTCGGCATATTCCTCCAGCATCTGTCTGATTTCTTCAGAAAGCTGCAAAAAAACGTTTTCCTCAAAAGAAACCATATCCATTTTATTGACGGCAAAAATCAGATTGCGGATGCCCATAAAATAACAGATTCTGGTATGGCGTCTTGTCTGGGGCACAATTCCTTTATTCGCTGCAATCATAATCACTGCCGTATCTGCGCCAGCTGCAGCAAACGCCATATTATGGGTATATTCCTCATGTCCCGGCACATCCGCCATAAGAAAGGTACAGTTCTCCCAATCAAAAAGACTGTAAGAAACCTGAACCGTAATTCCCTGCCGTGCCTCTTCTTCTGTCGCTCCTGCCAAAAGAGCATAATCCACACTCAGATCTTTCCGCAGAAATTTCGGATCGGCATGAATTTTTTCTTTTTCTTCCCGGCTTTTGGTATCATAAAGAATTCTGCCAATCAACGTGGATTTGCCGTCGTCTACGCCTCCGCAGGCTATCAGCTTTTTTACCTGTCTGTGGGGCGGGATTTTTTCTATTGTCCGAAAGAACGTCTGTGTCTCCTGTTTCGGATTCCACCCCTCCCACAAAGGCTCTTCCTTCTCCAAAAAAGACAACAGCGGTTTCTCCGGATACAGCGCCAGTCTTGCCAATTCCAAAAGGAATTCCTCTTCTTCCTTATTTTCTGCCTTCTCAAAGACAGTCTCTCTCCCATAAGGAATTTTCTCTCTGATCCGATAAACCGCTTCCCTCTCTATATTTCCTATATACTTTGGTTGTGCCGTCATCTGCACACTCCCCCTTATCCATTTGCCGAATGACTGCTACATGTCTTCCTCCACATTTACATCCGCCTGTGTAATCTGAAAATCCACCTGGCCGCTGCCCTCTTTGACCAGTTTCATCAATGTCTCCCACAGTGTATGCACCTGCGAGATCAAAACGGCATCTGCTTTCACACTGTGCTCTAACAGGGTATGCAGGGAAAAAAGACGAATTCCCTTAGGCGGAATAAAAACATAATTTACGGTACGCACTTTATCCTGAAAAGTCCGGATCATCTCATACGTAATCATGCAAAATTCCTTACCCTGAAAGGTGCAGTCATAAGAAACATAACACTCGTCTACCGTCCAGATGTTCCCCTCCTCTTCCACGGTATATTTCTCCTCATTTCCTTCTGTTGTCTGCACCGTAAGGCGCCATTTTAATTTTCCTTCTTCTGTTTCTTTTCCCATTTTCACCAATGTCTGTAACAACTCTTCCGGTTTCATCATTGTACTTCCTCCTTATTCTGAATCAATCCTCTTTCCATGTACCACAAACCGCTTTCCTGCAGAAGAGCAGGTGGAAAGCGTCACAATCTGATCTTTTTCATCTACTGCAACCTTCGTATCTTGATAACTCCGCTCTGACATCTGAGCTGCAAATTCTCCAAAAACATCTTCATCGGTAAATCCCACCTGATACACACTGTCCTCGATACCGACCTCATACCATGCAAAAATCTCATAACGATAGATTTCATCCGGCGTATAAATCGTAAAATACTTGTTTTTTTCGTAATATCCCTCTACGGTCCGATACTGTTTCAGCTTGCCGAACATACTTAAGTTTTTCATATTATGTCCGTATAGAATCGTATGGGAATCTGTAAAATCCGGCGAGCATAAATAATCCATAAAAATACTTCCGGCTGCATTTTTCGTCTTATCCGGCAGGATACTTAAGTATTCTTCGTTATCCCTTCCCTGTAAAACAGGATAATTGATGCCGTTTTTATCAAAACGAATCCAGCCTATGATATCTTCATTGATTTTCTTTAATGCATCAAAATCAATTTTTAACTTACGGTAGTCAAATTCTCCGCTGTTATCCGCCTGTTTTTTCGCCGTCTGCCTCGGCTCCTTTTGATCCTCCTGCTCTCTGGCCGTATTCCAAAAGCGTTCATAGGCATCCTTTCCCTGCCGATACCGGGCGCCGATATCCATAAGCTGATAACATGCAATTCCCACCAAAAGCAGTCCTGCCAAAGAATAAAAAATCTTTTTCTTAGAATTTCCTGATACTGATTTCTTCATCGTTTACCTGTTTTTCAATGGATCTGATCTGAACATAATAACTGTAATCTTCGTTGACCTTTACTTCCACTCGCTCTCCCGCTTTATGTCCAAAGACGGCTTTTCCAATGGGTGACTCGGGACTGATCAATCCCTTTAACGAATTCCCCCGGATCGTCGTAACAATGGTAAACCATTCGGTCTCGTCGTCTTCTTCAAAATAGATTTCCACTCTGTTGTTTAGTCCGACTTCATCCTCTTTGGACTGGTCGGATACCACCTTCGCCGTTTTGATCATTTTCTCCAGATAACGAATGCGGCTTTCATTCTGGTTCTTGTCCTTTTTTGCGGCATGATATTCAAAATTCTCACTCAAATCGCCGTGGGATCTGGCCTCTTTTACTGCCTCTAACGCTTTTTTGCGCACCACCAGTTTCCGGTATTCGATTTCTTCCTCCATTTTGGCGATATCCTTTTGTGTCAGTTCATCATACATAACCTTTTTCTTCTCCTTTTATCTCTTTCCATGCCCCAAGCAGCCGTTCCATGGAAAAAGCTGCATTTGCAGGACTGGTAGAGGGAAGTCCCATAATCTCAATTCCGGTAACAGGCTGTACATACTTTTGATACAGTCCTTCCGCCTTCTTCCCGTTGGCGTAAATCTTTTGTATTTTGGAATCCTTCAAAATACTTCCGATGTCATTGACTACTGCGTTGCGGATGCTGCTGTCGCTGGAGCCTGTGATATCACAGCTTGCAATCACATCCCAAAGGGCAATCCGATGCTCTGCCAGAAATGCTTTTTTCTCCGGAATGCCCTCCGGCTCTCTAACCTGATACAACTCTGCCAGAAGTTTCCAGAAACGGTTCTTGGGATGTCCGTAATAAAATCCCACCTCTCTGGATTTTACCGAAGGAAAGCTCCCCAGAATCAAAATCCTGGAATTTTTATCGTATGCCGGTCCAAATTCATGCACCTGATGCGTCTCATTCATAGATCGTTCCCACCTTAAACACCATAACGGAACGCGCCCGGATTTTCGCGCCCTCTCCCACGCTTACCGGCTTTTTCAATACACTGTCTTCTTCGAAGGTATCCGCCTCCAAAAACCACGTTTTTCCCAGAGGCAGTTTCGGCAGATTCAGCTGCAAATCCTCCCAGTAGGTATTGACTGCAAGGTAAACGCAGTCGTCGGCTCCATTGGTACGCCCTGCATACATAATGCCGATATAATGGGAATCTCCCCGGAAATTGCACTCCCAGGCATTGACATCATGGGCGCTGGTTTCCGGAAAACCAAAGCTGCTGGTTGCCGTATGCTTGCGAATGGGATCGTGCTTTTTGCGGAATACAATCATAAATTTGAAAAATTCAAATACCGAATGATTTTTTTCCAGAAGATTCCAGTCCAGCCAGGAAATAATGTTGTCCTGACAATAAGGATTGTTATTGCCAAACTGTGTATTTCCAAACTCGTCTCCCGCCAGAAACATGGGCACTCCTCTGCTGAAAAACAATACGGCAGCTGCATTTTTCATCATGCGGATACGCAGACGCATCACATCCGCATCTTCAGTCTCTCCTTCTATGCCGCAGTTCCAGCTGGCATTGTCATTGGCCCCGTCGGAATTGTTCCAGCCATTGGCCTCATTGTGCTTTTCATTGTATGCATAGAGATCATACAGCGTAAACCCATCGTGACAGGTAATAAAATTCACAGAGGCATTGCAGCCGTGGCGCTCTTCATAGAGGTCTGCCGAGCCAAATATTCTGGTCACTGCCGTCTCTGCCCTGCCGTTATCTCCTTTCAAAAAGGAGCGCATATCATCTCTGTATTTTCCGTTCCACTCCAGCCACCGGTTCCAGGAAGGGAAATTTCCCACCTGATAAAGTCCGCCGGCATCCCAGGCCTCCGCAATTAATTTGACATTCCCAAGAATAGGGTCAAAGGCCAGAGACTGCAGAAGGGGCGGCTTGCTCATAGGGGAGCCGTCTTCGTTTCGTCCCAGAATACTTGCAAGGTCGAAACGGAATCCGTCGATGCGGTAATTGATTACCCAATGCCTCAAACATTCCATAATCATCTGCTGTACAATGGGATGATTGCAGTTTAAGGTATTGCCGCAGCCGCTGAAATTATAATAATAGCCGTCCGGCGTTAAAATATAATAAATCTGATTGTCCAGTCCCTTAAAGGAAATCACCGGGCCTTCTTCGTTTCCCTCTGCCGTATGGTTAAATACCACGTCCAGATAGACCTCCAGTCCGTTTTCATGGAGCTGCTTAATCAGCTTTTTCAATTCATTGCCTTCCTGATTGTATTCTTTTCCCGCCGCATAGCTGGTATTGGGGGCAAAAAAGCTGACGGTATTATAGCCCCAGTAATTGAGAAGCTGATTGCCCTGATATTCTCTGGCATCCTTTAATTCGTCAAATTCAAAAATCGGCATCAGCTCGACTGCCGTAACCCCAAGTTCTTTCAGATAGGGGATTTTTTCGGAAATTCCGGCAAAGGTGCCCGGAAATTCCACGCCGGAGGAATCGTCTTTGGTAAAACCTCTGACATGCATTTCATAAATGACCGTATCTTCTAAAGGCGTTAAAAGCGGTCTGGCGTCTTCCCAGTCAAAATCGTCTCTGACAACTCTGGCATGGTAGGTATTTCCTTCCCCGTTTGCTTTTTCTCCCCAGACACTTTGTCCCGTTACCGCTTTTGCATATGGGTCCAGCAAAATATTGTTCTTATCAAAGCGCAGTCCTTTTTCGGGACAATAAGGGCCGTCCACGCGATAGGCATATTCAAACTCCTCAATCTGAAGACCGAATACGATCATGGAAAAAACGTTTCCTACTCTGTAATTGTCCGGAAAGGGTAAAACGGCATAGGGCTCTTCTGCTTTTCTATGGAACAGCAAAAGCTCACAGCCGGTAGCCTGATGAGAGTGAATCGTAAAATTCACTCCGCCGGGAATCGCCGTTGCTCCGTTGATTTCATAAATCCCCGGCCGTACTTTAAAACCTGCAATCTCTCCAAGCGGTATCAAATGAAATTTTGATTCCGGTAAAACGCTTTTCATATGAATCCTCCTTTATCCTAAAAATGTAAAATAAGCAAGCACCAGTATACCAAGGGCAATCCGGTACCAGCCAAACACCTTAAAATCATGTTTTTTAATGTATCCCATGAAAAACCGAATGACTACAAGGGATACCAGAAAAGCCGTTATCATTCCAACGATCAGAACCACCAGCTCTGTGGAAGAAAAAACAAATCCGAATTTCAAAACCTTCATCAGACTTGCGCCAAACATCACCGGAATTGCCAGGAAAAACGTAAATTCTGCCGCTACCCCTCTGGATACGCCCAATAAAATTCCGCCTAAAATCGTCGCGCCGGAACGGCTCGTTCCCGGAAACACTGCTGCAATCAGCTGAAACATTCCAATCCAAAAGGCCGTCATCCAGGTAATGTCCGCAATGGAATCCATGCTCGGCCGCTTTCTCTGATTCTTGTTCTCAATCAGGATAAAGGCAATTCCAAAGAGAATCAGGGCCAGGGCAATCACGATATAGTTATAAAACAATTCCTCTATGACATCACCGAATAAGATTTCCACTACTGCTGCCGGAATGCAGGCAACTACGATTTTAAACCACATAATAAAGGTGTCTTGTTTGATACAGTACTTCTCTTTGGTGGAAAAAGGCCATATTTCCTTCCAGAACAGCAACACTACTGCCAGAATTGCGCCTAACTGAATGACTACTTCAAACATGCTGAAAAAATCTTCGGATACATCCAGGCTGATAAATTCGTTTAACAGAATCAAATGACCGGTACTGCTTATGGGGAGCCACTCCGTAATGCCCTCTACGATTCCGAAAAATACGGCTTTTAATAATTCTAACATAACATCCTCCAAATTATATTGATATTTTCTATCTTATCGCTTTTTTCATTTTATTTCAACTGATAGGAAAAAAGAAGTGTGTGGATTCATAATTACTTTTCAATGGGAAACGTACGCCCGGGAGGCAGCGATGCTATTGTTCGCAGACTGTGTTCCCTGCGGTCACAAGGTCTTGCTCACTAATAGCATCGCTGCCTCCCGGGCTGGTGTTTGCAATGTTTCTGTTTTATGAATGCATTTTGTTATTCCATGTATGGCATGTGCTTTACTTTAAAATAATCGATCATTCCGGCGTCCTTTTTGTCCAGCTGAAGGACGATGACATTGTCCTGCATTACGGCAGGATAAGAAAGACCGGGTTCTCT
>CANODN010000127.1 GCA_947564765.1 uncultured Roseburia sp.
TGTTAATAATCAATCAATCAAAATTTATGAAAAAAGTATTTCGCTGCCGTTTATATTAATTGCGGTGATTGAACTTGCCATTTTCATTAATCTTGGTCTGCCGCATTTCTTAGGCCAATCATTACCGTTTATTGCACCCATATGCATCAGTACCATCCAGTTAGGCGCAACGGTAGATTATGCAATTTTGATGACAAATAAATATAAAAGGGAACGGAATCACGGGGCAGAAAAAAAAGAAGCAGTTACAGCCGCCTTGAATCAATCACTGCAGTCCGTATTTGTCAGCGCACTCAGCTTTTTTGCGGCGACCTTCGGCGTAGGGCTTTACTCCAGTATCGATATGATCAGCTCCTTATGTATGCTCCTTGCCAGAGGTGCAATCATCAGCCTGCTGGTAGTTGCCTTTGTGCTTCCGGCCATGTTTATGGTATTTGATAAATTGATTGTAAAGACCAGTAAAGGATTTAAAGGGGAAGGCAGTAAAGCGTAGTGCAGAATATCGTTTATCAATTAGAAAAAATACTTCGTAAAACAGAACATATAGAATCAATTTTCAGGAGGAAAAACAGTATGAAATTAGCAGAGTTAAAAGAAAAATTTAAAAACAAATATCTCATTCGCATCGTAGCGGGCGTTTTGGTTGTAACGCTTGCCTCTACCGGTACTGCAGCAGGAACCGTATATGCAGCGAAAAATACAAAAACAGAAACGGAAGTAACAGAAGAAAAGGAAAGCGACGATAAAATCTCCTTAGAGAGTATACTTTCAAAAGACGGGGAAGAAGAGAAAGAAGAAATCGGAAAAGAGGAAACCGTCTATATCATTGCAGACAGCGAGGGAAAAGCGAAAGAGACCATTGTCAGTGAGTGGCTGAAAAATCCGGAAGGCAAGGAACAGTTAAAAGACGCTTCTGATTTAAAAGAAATTGAAAATGTAAAAGGCGATGAGACCTTTACACAAAAGGGCGGCGATCTGACCTGGAAGGCAGAGGGAAATGATATCTATTATCAGGGAAAGACAGCAAAAGAGGCGCCTGTGACAGAAAAGATCACCTATTATCTGGATGGGAAAGAAATTTCACCGAAAGAGCTTGCCGGAAAAAGCGGAGAAGTAAAAATCCGTTTTGATTATACCAATCACGAAAAAGAGGGAGATGTTTATGTGCCCTTTATGGTAATCTCCGGAATGGTATTGGACAATAATTTTACAAATGTACAGGTGACCAACGGAAAAGTCATTTCCAACGGAGACCGCAATATTGTAATCGGAGCCGCAATACCGGGATTAAAGGAAAGCCTGAAGGTGAAAGACAGCGATTTTTCAGAAGATGTTTCCATACCGGAATATGTGGAAGTGACGGCAGATGTGGAAGAATTTGAACTGGATATGACAATGACCGTTGTGGCAGGAGCTTCCGAATTTGCTTCCGATACCTCCTTTGATCTTTCTGAGCTGGATGAAAAAATAGATGATCTGACTGATGCTATGGGACAGTTAAAGGACGGTTCCAAAGAATTAAAAGACGGACTGGATACCTTAAACCAGAAATCAGGAGAATTTTCCAATGGACTGGATACCCTGCAAAGCGGAATCGCAGCTTATACGGACGGTGCAGGCAAGCTGGCAAACGGAATCAATACATTAAAGGGACAGAGCGGATTGCTGATTGACGGCATATCCGATCTGGTTTCCAGTGTAGGAACCTTAAATAACGGCGTAAAAACATTGGATAAAGCATTGAATACGCCCATGGGCAGTCAGGAAAAAGCATCTGCCATGGCAGCGGCGAAAGCGGCGGCGGAGAGAGCAGTGGATGCACAGTTTGCAGATGCCTCCAATCCGCAGAGCTATCAGAATATCAAAAACCAGGCATCGGAGACATTTTATGCTACCGTTACCGGGGATGCGGTAAAGCAGGCAGCGGCAGCATCGGCAAAAGAACAGGCAGTAGCAGGAATCCAGGGACAGAAACCGGCGATTGCAGCAGCGGCGAAAGAGCAGGCAGCAGCGGGAATTCAGGAACAGAAAGCGGCGATTGCGGCAGCAGCGAAAGAACAGGCCGTGGCAGGTATCGGCGGTCAGTTAGACAGCATTGCAGCGGCAGCGAAAGAGCAGGCGATTGCAGCGGCAGGCGCAGCCGTATCTGATGATGTGAAAAATCAGTTGAGATCAGCATTTACAGCAGCCGGATATGTACAGGCGGCACAAGCCGGTGGAATTACCGTAGAACAGGCAATGGCAAGCGCAAGCATTCAGGCGTCTGTAGCTCAGGCAGCAGAAAGCCAGCTTCAGAGTCTGCTGGGAAATATCGCAGCGGCGGCAGGAACCGTGGCAGACCAGACCGCCCGCAGCGTAGCAAATCAGGTGGCCGGCGGTGTAGCAGAGCAAGCAGCCGGCAGCGTAGCCGACCAGGTAGCCAGCAGCGTGGCAGAGCAGGTGGCCGGCAGCGTGGCAGAGCAGGTGGCCGGCAGTGTGGCGGAACAGGTAGCGCCCCAGGTGGTAACCGGTATTGCAGCCCAGGCAAAAGAGACTATAGGAACAACGGTGGCAGACAGTGTAAAACAGGGCGCCAAAACGGCAGCAGGTCAGGCAGCAGGCCAGGCAGCCGTGGAAGGTGCGGAATCTGCCAAAAAACAGATAGCACAAAGCATTGAAAAAAAGGATGCAAAATCAGGATATAGTCTGGTGAGCGGCATGAAAGCGCTGCATGACGGCGTCGGAACGATTTCCGATAAAATGCCTCAGTTAAAAGACGGCATTGATCAGTTAGATGACGGCGGCAAGACATTAGCATCTAAAAACAGTGAATTAAATGACGGAGCCGCAAAATTGACGGACGGAAAAAATCAGATGATAGATGGAATTCAGAAATTAGCAGAGGGTTCCGGGGAACTGGCAGACGGTATTGTAAAATTTGATGAAGAGGGCATTGAAAAACTGGTCAACAGCTACAATGGCGATATCAAAGATTTTACAGAGCGCATCCAACAGGTGTTAGATGCAGGCGGTTCCTATGAGTCTTTCGGAGGAAAATCAGATGACGTAAAGGGGAATGTGAAATTTATCATTAAGACAGGAGAGATCAAGGTCAATGATAACGAATAGTACTCCGGTCAGATCATGAGCTGGAGCGGGTAAAAGAAGGTGAAAGTATGAATTGGTTGGAAAATTTACTGATTATCGGGGGAATTTCATTTGATGTGTTTGCGGCCATGGAGTCACAGGGCTCCCTGGTTGCAAAAATTGCCAAAAAGGAGCTTTTTTTCAGCAGCCTGCTGGCATGCTTCTGGCAGACAGTTTCATTTTTTGCCGGATATGTATTGTCCGGGATTTTAATAAGGCGGGATCGAATTGCAGAAAATGAGCAGATCATCGGAACAGGGATTGCAGTGATCATCTTTGCAGGCCTTGGCGTGCATCTTATGATAAAAGCCATCCGCAACGAAAAGATTCCGGAGCACAGGGAAGCGTGTTTTGATCAGAAAAAGATTCTGCAGAAAATTGCAGGGACCGGTGTGTATACATTACTGGCAGGTATTGCCTTTGGATTGGTATTTCCCTCCAATATGGCTTTCAGTCTGGCAATGCTGGCTGTAATGTCTGTTTTGGCAGTAGTCGGCGGTGTTTATACAGGGTATCACTTTGGGATGAAGCAGAGGCGGAAAGCATACGCATTGGGAGCGGCATTGTTGTGGCTTGTGGGAGCGGATTTACTGCTTTGGCGTGTTTGGCCTGTTTTAATGGAAAGAAATTAAAATGCATGATCTTCTCAAGCTGTCATGCACCCGTAAGAAGCTGCAGGCAGCAGGCTCTTACGGTGCAGATTTTATAGAACCCTTATTTCGAATATTGCTTTGCCAGCTCCGATAAATCATCCTTGTGTTCCAAAATCCAGGTGTCGTAACGCATATCGGCAGCCTGGATTTTTTGTCCCAGTTCTACAAGAAATTCTGGTATCTTATCCTCCGTCATTACGCAAAGATCCCCTCCGAAAGCCTCTTCGCCCAATTTATCACATCCCCCTTCAAAAACCGCATAAGCTGCCTTTGGACCTTCCGGTGTCTGTTTTACCGCACCGCGGAAGCCCAGAGATGCAATCTGATGCGCACCGCAGGAGGAGGGACAGCCGGAAATACGGATTTTTGGAAGAACGCCGTCGGCAAACTGATAAGGGCGCACAGCATCCACACAGGCCCTTAACAGCGTCTGGGAGTCCCTTACTCCCACCTGGCAGATATGATTGCCGATGCAGGCGGTGGAGGTTTCAAATAACGTTTCCGCTCCGTCGTCTGTCAGCGCAAGGAGTATTTCTGCCTCTTTGGCTGTACAGTTGATCAGATACATGCCCTCATCCGGAGAAAGACGTATTTCAATCTCCTCCATAGGAAGAATCGTATCGTATAATTTCTGCATAAATTCCGGTGTTGGGTTGCCACCGATGGGATGATAGGATACGGCATACAATCCGGGCTGTTTTTGCTCTGTCACACGGGGATGAGAAATCGTGCCGTCGCCTTTTTTTGTGACGGTATATGAGGTTACGGAAATTTTCAGATCCTCTGACAAAATGGCTGAGTTCAGTTTTTCCTGAAACGCCTGGTGAAAGCCCTCTTTACCCAGTGTATCCTGCAGGTAGCGGGTTCTGGCTCTGCCCCGGTTCTCATAATTGCCGTGTTCAGTGAATACATCCACCATTGCTTTGATACAGTAGAGAATCATATCCGGTGCAATATGCTCTGCAACGCAGACGCCCATTTTCGGATTGTTTCCAAGACCTCCGGCTGCATAGACGTCAAAGGTATGATCTTCGTTTGCAACAAAACCAAGATCACGGAAGGTGGCGTGAGGTGCATTGGCTGGCGTGTTGGAAAAGCAGACCTTTAATTTCCGGGGAAGCTTTACCGTATCAATCAGGCCCAGCAGATAATCGGCTGCCGCACTGACATAGCCGGTTAAGTCAAACGGCTCGTCCTTTTCCACACCGCTTAAGGGAGACATCATAACATTACGGGGATAATCTCCGCCGCCGCCTCTGGTAAAAATACCGTGCTGCCAGGCTTCTTCAATCAGGGAACAGACGGTGCCGGCCGTTAAATTGTGGAGCTGAACAGTCTGACAGGTCGTTAAATGCAGGCGGTCGATATCGTATTTCTGGATGCTTTCGGTAATAAAACGGAGAGAATCCTTGGAAATTCTTCCACCGCCAAGCCGAAGACGAAGCATACTCCGTTCACCGCCCCGCTGCGCATAGCTTCCAAAGCCGCCGGAAAAATGCTTGTACTCGGCAACCGATAGTTCTTTTTCATAAAATTTCCGTGTGGTGTCACGAAATTCTTCGATTTCTTTTTGAAATTCTTTTGCGTAATCTTTCATCATTTAATATTCCTTTCCTTATAATTGTGTATTACTTTCACACATAAAGGGATACCCGAAGGGTATTTCCTTAATAACTGTGTATGATTTCCTTCGATCCCAGTAAAAAACTGCCTTACATATAGTATAAGGCAGTTTTATAAAAATATAAACAAAAATATTTTGTCAGATCAGAGGACTACTCCATCAGAGGCACTTCCGTACTGTCAGCGTTTGGATCGTCATAGATGTAGTCGTTTGTACTGCGGAATATGGTATTGCTGGAGCCTACCTGGCAGACGGTAACCGTATCCCCGTCCGAAATGTCTTCCGCACTGAGACGGAGGCTTGTGCTGTTTACGTAATAAGAAGGCACCTTTTCTCCGTTGACATAGATTCTGCTCCAACGGGTGAAATTTTCACCGCTGACCGTAACATAACCGGCAAAAGAAGAAGGACGGACATTGGAAATGGAAGTCTCTTCTACGCCCATGACAAGCTCGGTAGCCGGATATGGATTTGTTCCGTTGTAAGCGTAGCGCTCTCCGTAGAGAAGATCATACTGTAGCTGGTTCAGGCCGCTTAGATATTCCTCACTGCCCTGCAGATTGGAATTAAGGGCGTTTTGCTCATAAGTAAAAATCGTTCCTTCGTGAATGCCCAGGGCATCGGTTGTACTGGCCAGTAATTCATACGCTGCCAAATCGGCGTCTTCTTTTGCCAGACCGAAATTATTCCAGGTAGCATATTTCGTTTTGAAGGTGTCCCCGGACGCCATATCGCTGTCCTCTAAGCCAAGGCTTGGAAGATGATCTCCGAAGAATACCACAATAGAATCTTCATCCCGTTCTTCCAAAGCGGAAGTCAGATTATAAACAAATTTATCTACTTCATGAATCATGTTTACATAATATTCCCACTCATCACTTATATTTCTGCAACATATAAACAAGGGCTTCCTTTATTAG
>CANODN010000128.1 GCA_947564765.1 uncultured Roseburia sp.
ATTATGCCTATCATGACAAGGCGCAGAAAATCTCGGAAAGAGCATTTGCAGAATCTGATCGATCTTGCCTGGGGAATAAAAACGATTGGAGTAAAACATATGAGTTTTGAAGCATTTGATACAAGAAAAATGGATGAGTATGCAAGGCAGGCAAAAGCGTCCTGGGGAAAGACCGATGCGTATAAGGAATATGAGCAGAAATCTGCAGGGCGGAGTAAGGAAGAGCAGCAATCGATTCATATTAAGATGATGGAAATCTTTTCTGAGTTTGGCAGGATAAAAGACCAGAGTCCTGATTGTGAAGCTGCTGTTGGTTTGGCAAAGAAATTACAGGAATTTATTACAGAGCATTTTTATACCTGTACGGACGAAATCCTGCTGGGCCTTGGAGAAATGTATGCAGGAGGCGGTGATTTTACCGTAAATATTGATAAAGTGGGTGGAGAAGGAACCGCGGTATTTGCAAACAGGGCAATACAGGTTTGTTGCGGAAACAGGGGTAAAAGCTGACACCAGAGGTAAATATTTCTGTTGAACATTTTGCAATATAGCTGTATTATAGAAGAGAAGTTAACAAACATGAATACTATAAGTCTTTTAGGACTTTATAGTGAATAATCTCTCGGAACATAGGAGTTGATCCATAAGTTTTCGAAAGATTATGCGAAGCAAAAGGAGGACATGTATGAAAGGAAAGAAATTTTTGACAAAGGTCCTTGCTGCAGCAGTTGCAGTGACGTCGATTTTGCCAGGAGGCCTGACAGTACAGGCAGCGCCGAAAGTTCAAACAGAAACGATTAGTAAATGGATGTACACCAATGAAAACAAAAAATTCATGATGTCGGAAAATAACTGGCTGGATGCCGAAACAAATGAGGAGTTTTCAACCTTTGGAAAGACACTTTATGTCGGAGAAGGTATACAGACATGGCGTCTGGAATCTTCAGAAACGGATGGCAATGTGAACAATGCTTCTTATGCAAATTCAGATGCGCCGGCATGTGTTTATGCGAAGAAGGTGGACATTTCGTCTCAGCCGGGATCGCGCCGTGTGATGCGTTTTGTGCTCTATCCGCCGACCGGTTCTGTTCAGGACCAGGGAATTCGTTTGGGTATTATGCTCAAATATGTAGATGAAACGCACTGGGCATTTTTAGGTTTCAATGGCCACTGGTATATGCAGTGGATGAATGGATCGGATAACAAGGGCTATGCAGAACATAATGGCCAAGGTAGTGAATATCAGGATACGGAAGGAACATCACATCGGGGCTGGACTCCGGCGTTTGATGATGTATTGCCGGAAGATGAAACATATCTTCGTATTACGGTTATTTATGAGGATAAAACACATATCAGAATCAGAGTAGCCCCGTGTGAAGGGACAGTTGATGGAGATGGAAATGATATTTTAACGGAAAAAGTTGATGAAAACGGAGAATCTCTGGCAAAAGAAGATACACTGGATTTTAGAGTGTTCGGTGATTTGAGAGATTATGCGGATGGGGAAGAGGGAGATGCTCCCAAACAAATCCATCTTGGGTTTGTAGCCGGCACAGACCGGAATCAGCTTCAGGATAACCGGGATAAAGCGCTTACAACAATGGATATTGTCAATGTTATGAAAGGCGCGTTATATCCGAAAGATACGGAGGGAAAGACAGATGCAGACTATAAGGAAGCGCTGGAGCTGATTCCTTATGGTGAATGCGGCTGGACATCTCCAAAGGGTACGATTCCGGAGAAGATTCTTGCGCCGAGTCAGACAGGAGATGGCGTTACTTATGCAAGTATTGGGAAAAAGGCATTAGAAGGTGAAAATAATAATAGCTTTCATGCTTCTATTTATAATAAAACAGTAATGGATTTTGAAGAGGGAACCGTTTCAGGTACACTGCGTCCGTATACCGTTGGCGATAATAAAGAATTTTCTATTGGGATTGTGACAAGTCAGTCTCCAGAGAGTCCGACGAATGGAAATGGCCATAGCAGTTTTAAAATCGGTATCAAGAATGATAAGTGGGTTTATAGTTTGGATGGTAAGGAAACGGAGATCAATAAATCAGATCTTCCTGCAATAGCAAGCAAGACGGATTATGACATTTCCATGACAATTGATGGAAATAGTAAACTGACTGCAGAAGTAAGCTATACAGAAAAAGGCGACGATGAAACAGAAGTGGTTAAAACAGCAACTCTGATTGGAACGAATGAAGCAGTTGATGTAACAGGACTTTCTGGCGCCGTTACGCTCTCTACAAAGGGAGAGATTTTACGTGTAAAAGATATCGTCTGCAAGAAGGTAACTTCTGATACAACGCCTCTGGAAAAGAAATATGAGGAACTGAAAGATAAAAATGCAGATTATACTTACTATACAGATCTTTGGAATGCATTTAAGACGGAAAAATTAGATCCGGTACAAACGGCGCTGGATGCAACGGATGAAGTGCTGACGATTGATTCGGATAAGTATGCAGAATTTAATGGAACAAAAGCGCAGGAACTGCAGAATGCATTTGATGCATTTAATATTAATGCAAACAAAGTGGCAACAGGAAAAGATGATCTTCAGACAGTATACAACGCAATAAAAGATGATGATTTAACTGCTGACGAATATACAAAATATTATACTGCAGACAGTATTCAAGCTTTTGGTGAAGCGAGAGAAGCGGTAAAGAATTTTCTTGCCAGTCTGGATGCAGAGAATTTTAAAGGTACTACCAAAACTGAAATGGATGCGAAGAAGGCCAGCATATCTGAGGAAGTATTAGTAACGAAACCATATGACAAAGACGAGGCAGAAGCTGAAATAGATGCAGCAGTAAAAGAGGCACTGGAAAACGAAGATGGTTCAGCGAAATACGATGAAGAGAATGGAGACAAATACTATGATGGCTGGACGGAATTTGCAAATGCGCTTAAGGCATTGAATGATTTAAAAGAAGAAGACTCTGTTACGTTGAAACAGGTAGAAGATGCAATTATTGCTTTGAATACTGCAGCTGCAAATGTAAGAGAGAAGAAAGCAACAGATAAAGAGAAAGAAGATCTTGTTTCTGCAATTTCGGGTATCGAATCTGCAGTAGCTGCAAAAAAATATATTCAGGATACAAAATGGAATACTTATACAACGGCATTACAGGCCGCAAAAGATGCAGCGCAAAAGTCAGATCTTACAGTGAAAGCATTGGATGAGGCATTGGCTGGTTTGACAGCGGCACAGGCTGAATTGAACGAAGAAAAAGCAAACCCTACGCCTATAATAGATAATAAACCGAAAAAGGGCGATGTTAAGACAGTAGGTAATGCATCTTATACGATTGTAGATCCGGCAGCAGCAACGGTAACTTTGAAAACAGGAGATAAGAAAGCCAAGAAAGTGACTGTTGACAAAGTCGATATTGATGGAAAATCCTATACGGTTATAGGAATTGAGAAGAATGCATTTGCAAAAAGCAAGAGCCTAAAGAGTGTTACTATTGGAAAGAATGTAACGGCAATTCAGGCAAGTGCATTTAAGAAATGTACTAAGCTGACAAAAGTTATATTTAAAGGAACAGCTGTTAAGACAATTGCTAAAAATTCTTTCAAAGGCTCTAAAGTTAAGACCGTTAAGGTGCCGAAGAAACTCAAAAAGGATAAGAAGTTCTTACAGAAAGTGAAAAAAGCAGGCATGAAAGTAAGTAAGCTGAGCTAAGGTAAAAGATTTGTAAGAATCAAAGAAAAAGTGACTGAAGACCGCCATGTTTGCAAACAGGGTAATACAGGCCTGGTCTGTTGCATGAAGCAAAATCGGTTGTAATTTCACAGCAAAATCGCTATACTAAAAGCAATGGTATAGCGATTTTTGTTTTTATGGAGGAAGGAGGCTGCCATGGCCAGAACGGTAGCGATTGGTATTCAGGATTTTTTATTTTTTAAGGGACAGCGAAGTCTTAACGGACAGGGACAGGGAATTTTTTGACAGGGTATCGCTGGATATGAACGAAAGTGTTGCCACTTCCGCCCTTTACCAGCTTTCGGATTACCTGTACCGTTATTACGGCAAAAAAGCGATTATCTTATTAGACGAGTACGACACGCCCATGCAGGAGGCGTATGTTGGAGGATATTGGGATGATATAGTGGCGTTTACCAGAAGTCTGTTTAATTCCACCTTCAAGACGAATCCCTATCTGGAGCAGTCGGTTATGATGGGAATCACACAGGTGGGTAAGGAGTTGATCTTTTCGGATCTTAATAATCTTGAGGTCGTAACTACGACTTCCGGCAAATATGCCATGTCCTTCGGTTTTACGGAGCAGGAGGTATTTGATGCGTTGGATGAATGTGGGATGGGCGGAGAGAAGGAAAAGGTAAAAAAATGGTATGACGGTTTTATTTTTGGTCATTATGCAGATATCTACAATCCATGGTCGATTTTGAATTTTTTGGACACAGGAAAATACAGGACTTATTGGGTGAACACCAGCTCAAACGGACTGGTCGGAAAACTGATCCGGGAAGGAAATGTCCGGGTGAAAAAGCAGTTTGAGGATTTGCTGCGGGGAGAAACGATTTTGTCGCAGATTGACGAGCAGATTGTCTACAATCGTCTGGATGGAAATGAGCGTGCTATCTGGAGTCTTCTTCTGGCAAGCGGGTATTTAAAGGCGCTTTCCTATGAACGCTGCGAGGATCTTCCGGAAGGGACTCTGCCCAATTACGAGCTTTGCTTTACCAATCTGGAAGTGCAGCTGATGTTTCAGAGCATGGTGAGGGATTGGTTTGACACGGAAGACGGCAGTTATAACGATTTTGTGGAGGCGCTGCTGCAGAACGACATAGAAGCCATGAATGCTTATATGAACCGCGTCACGGTTTCGGTTTTCAGCAGTTTTGACACTGGAAAACAGCCGTCAAAAGCGGAGCCGGAACGTTTTTACCACGGCTTTGCCTTAGGGCTTCTGGTGGACTTGCAGGGAAAATACATCATAACATCCAACAGGGAGAGCGGGTTTGGCAGATATGATTTGATGCTGGAGCCGAAGAATCCGAAAGAAGACGACGGCATTATTTTGGAATTTAAGGTGTACAACCCGAGGCGGGAGAACAATCTGGAAGACACCGTGCAGGCGGCGCTTCTTCAGATTGAAGAAAAACAGTACGAAGCGGCGCTTATTGCAAGAGGCGTTCCAAAAGAGAAAATACGCAAGTATGGATTTGCTTTTGAAGGGAAAAATGTGCTGATTGGGGAATGAAAGACGGAAAGAAAAACATATGATGGAAAATACAATGGATAAATTTGCAGTCATTGATACAGAAACAAATTGGAATGATAAAGTAATGTCAATCGGTATCGTCATTGCCGATTCTAAGACAAAGAAAAAAATTGATTCGGTATATTATATCATCGATCCGGAATACAAAGCAGGCGGAATGTATGCAGGCGAGCTTTGGGAGGGTGAAGATGCGGCTCATGTCACCACAAGAAAGCAGGCGTTAAAAGAGATTCAGGAATGGTTAAATTCGTATCAGGTGCAGAAGCTTTTTGCATACAATGCGTCTTTTGATAAAAAGCATTTGCCGGAATATTCTAAGTATCAGTGGTATGATATTATGCGTCTGGCGGCATATCGTCAATATAATTGGGGGATACCAGATTGTGCAGATTGTTATAGAACAGGCAGATTAAAGCGGGGATATGGGGTTGAGGATGTATTGAAAATGCTCAGCAAAAACAAACAGTACAGAGAAACGCACAATGCTGTTTTGGATGCGCAGGATGAGCTTGAAATCATACGATTACTGGGACATGAGATAGAGGAATACGAGATTGCGCTTATTTAAGATTGGGAGACAGGGATTGGAAGGAATAAACAGAATCATATGGCAGGAATCATTCAAAAGGGACGGCAATTAGAGTGAGAGTATGATGCGATATAGCAGATGTGAAAAAGCGGTAATGCTACTGAGTCACGCGCTTGAAAGAGGCCGGTTCTCAGCTTGAAAGATCAGGGGGTTTATGGTAATATTGAGATATGAAAACGGAAGGGAAAGCAGGTGGGAAATTTGACAGTGACGGAACAGCAGCATCAGGAAGATTTACAACGCCTGCAAGATTTAAGGCCTATTGACGATGATTTCATGCGTTGTCTTTTCAAGAATAATATCCCATTGGCTGAATTTGTATTACGCATTATCACAAATAAGCCGGATTTAGTTATCACTGGCTGCGAAACACAAAAAGATATGAAAAGACTGGCCGGTGCACGTTCTATTTGTTTAGACGCATATGGAACGGATTCAGCCGGGAAAAAATATGATTTGGAAATTC
>CANODN010000129.1 GCA_947564765.1 uncultured Roseburia sp.
ATGGGACTTCCGGTGATCCAATCCATCCGTCCGGTCAGCGAGCGCATTTTTGACGATACGGTTGTGATTGAGACGAAAATTGCCGAGTACAACGGAATTAAGATGAAAGTGAACTACCGTATGACTGATAAAAAAACAGGCGAGCTGCGGACCCTGGCTGTCAGTGAGCACTGCTTTTTAAACCGCAGCGGCAAACCGATTTCCCTGAAACGTTCTTATCCGGAGCTGGATACGAAGTTTTTTGAATTTTATGAGGAGAAGGAGCATGACTAATCCGGCGGAGGAGCGTCTTTTGGCGTTCCGAAAGGAAATGGATAAGAGAAGTATTGATTTGTATCTTGTTTTTTCATCGGATTTTCATGGTTCGGAATATATTGGAGATTACTTTAAAACAAGAGAATATGTAACCGGTTTTACCGGCTCCGCGGGAACGGCAGTTATTTTACAGGACGAGGCGTATCTCTGGACTGACGGAAGGTATTTTATTCAGGCAAAACACCAGCTTGCAGGCAGCGGTATTATGCTGCAGCGTACGGGCGAAGAGGGTGTGCCTTCGGTGGAGGATTTTGTAAAGGAGCATCTAAAGCAGGGCGGCTGTATCGGGTTTGACGGACGGGTGGTCAGCGCTAAGACAGGAGAGGCTTATCGAAAGATCGCAGAAGAAAAGGGAGGCAGGCTTTTCATAGAAGAAGATCTGGCAGGCATAATCTGGAAAGAGAGGCCTAAGCTGTCAAAGGAACCGTTTTTCCTGTTAGAAGAAACATATGCCGGAGAGAGTGTGGAGGTTAAGCTTGGCAAAGTCAGGGAGAAGTTAAAGGAAGAAGGGGCAGATGCCCATATTCTGACTTCTCTTTACGATATCGCATGGCTTTTTAATATACGGGGAAATGACATTCCCCATGTGCCGGTGGTCTTGTCCTATCTGGTGATTACTATGGAAGAATGCATCTGGTTTTTACAGGAGGATGTGATACGGGAGGAGCAGAAGAGGTATCTGAAGGAGCATTCTATACAGACGCGTCCTTATGAAGAAATCTATTCCTATGCAGCCTCCTTGCAGGCGGATACGGTGCTTTATGACGACTGCACCGTCAATTACCGGATTGCGGCAGCTCTGCCACAGAAGGTGCATACCGTGATCAAAGACAATCCCACAGAGCTTTTGAAGGCCGTGAAAAATCCGGTGGAGATTGCCAATACGAAAAAGGCTCATATCAAAGACGGCGTTGCTTTTACAAAGTTTATGTACTGGCTCAAGACAAGGATTCAAAAAGAAGAAATCACGGAGCTTTCTGCCTCGAAATATCTTTTGGAGAGGAGAAAGGAGCAGGAGCATTTTCTGGATATCAGCTTTGATACGATTTGCGCCTATGGGGAACACGGGGCAATGATGCATTATGCAGCCACAGAAGAGACCAATGTCCCTTTGAAACCGGAAGGATTTCTGCTGGTGGATTCCGGCGGCCATTATCTGGAAGGCACAACGGATATTACACGGACAATGGCGTTAGGGCCGGTGACAGAAGAAATGCGGCAGCATTTTACGGCCGTGGTACGCGCCAATTTCAATCTGGCATCTGCGAAATTTTTACATGGCTGCAGAGGCGCCAATCTGGATATTCTGGCAAGGGAACCGCTATGGAGTCTTGGAATCGATTATCAATGTGGAACCGGACATGGGGTAGGGCATATTTTAAATGTGCATGAGGGGCCAAACGCATTTCGCTATAAGCTGCAGCCGAACCTTAAGGAGAATGCCGTACTGGAAGAAGGCATGATTACCACAGATGAGCCGGGAGTTTATATCGAAGGCTCTTACGGCATCCGCATCGAAAACGAGCTGGTATGCAGAAAGGCGGAAAAGAATGCATACGGACAGTTTATGTGCTTTGATACGATTACCTGGGCGCCGGTGGATTTAGACGCTATTGATCCGAAGGCTATGAATGAAAAAGAAAAGGCAGTCTTAAACGCATACCACAGGAAGGTGTATGATACGCTCTCTCCTTATCTGACGAAAGAAGAGAGGGACTGGTTAAAAGAATATACGAGGGCAATATGAAAAAATTAGTATTGATTGACGGACACAGTATTTTAAACAGAGCGTTTTTTGGAATTCCGGATCTGACCAATGCAGAGGGAATCCATACAAATGCCGTATACGGATTTTTAAATATTTTATTTAAAATCTTAGACGAAGAGCAGCCGGAATATCTGACGGTTGCCTTTGATGTGCATGCGCCTACGTTCCGCCACAAAATGTATGCCGAATATAAGGGAACCAGAAAACCCATGGCCCAGGAGCTGCGGGAGCAGGTGCCCCTGATCAAGGAAATGTTAAAGGCTATGGGTGTTGCCCTTGTGGAAAAGGAAGGCTATGAGGCGGATGATATTTTAGGAACGATTGCAAAACGGGCAGAGGCAGAAGGACTTTTGGTTTCCCTTGTTTCCGGAGACAGAGATCTGCTGCAGCTTGCCACAGAGCAGATTCAGATTCGGATTCCCAAGACAAAGCGGACAGGAACGGAAATTGAAAATTATTATGCCAAAGATGTACTGGAACGCTATCAGGTGACGCCCACACAGTTTATTGATGTAAAGGCCCTTATGGGAGATGCATCCGATAATATACCGGGGGTGCCGGGAATCGGGGAAAAGACGGCGACAAATCTGATTGTGGCTTACGGCAGCATTGAAAATGCCTATGCCCATATCGAAGAGATCAAGCCAAACCGCGCCAAAGAAAATTTAAGAGAGCACTATGATTTGGCCGAACTCTCCAAAAAGCTGGCAGTCATTGACGTCAATGCGCCGGTGGAATATGATCTGGCATCGGCAGAACTGAAAAATCTCTATACCGAAGAGGCATATCTGTTATGCAAGCGGCTGGAATTTAAAAATATGCTGAGCCGTTTTGAAATCGATGCGCCAAAAAATCGTATGGAAGAATATTTCTGTAAGATAGAAGATTTTGCCCAGGCAGAGAATTTTCTTGCAAAAGCAGAGGAAAAAGGAGCCTTTGGTCTGGTTCCTGTTGTGCAGGACAACAGGCTTTTGGGAGCGGCCGTTTGTTTTGGAGAGCAGGAGACGGCATTTCTGCCGGTAACGGGCTTTTTAACGGAAGGGTATTTAAAAGACCGTCTCGGGGAATACATCCGAAAAAGCGAAGTTTCTTTTTTGAATCTCAAAGAGCAGATTAAAATTTTTTCTCTTCCTACTACAGATGCCGGTCTTAGAAAACGGCTTTTCGACTGCGGGATTGCGGCATATCTGTTGAATCCGCTGCAGAACCAGTATGATTATGAAGATATTGCAAAGGACTATCTGGATTTGATGATTCCTTCTCAGACGGACCTTCTCGGAAAACTGAGTCTTGCGGAGGGCATGGAACAAAAGCCGGAGAAATTTTTAACCTGCATCTGTTATATGGCATATACGGCGTTTTTTGCAAAAGAAGTATTGCAAAAGAAATTAAAAGAAACTCAAATGGAATCGTTATATGAGGAAATCGAGCTTCCCCTTGCGTATGTTCTGGCAGACATGGAGCAGGAGGGCATTGGAGCGGATAAAGAGGCTTTGGCGGTTTACGGAGCAGATCTGACCGGACGGATTGGGGAACTGGAGCAGAGTATTTATAAGAAAGCGGGAGAAATATTTAACATTAACTCTCCCAAGCAGCTGGGAGTAATCCTTTTTGAAAAATTAAAAATGCCCTACGGCAAAAAGACCAAAACCGGATATTCCACGGCGGCAGATGTATTGGATAAGCTTGCGCCGGAATATCCCCTGGTAGCGGAAATTTTAGAATACCGGCAGCTTACGAAATTAAAATCCACTTATGCTGACGGACTGGCGAATTTTATTGACGAAACAGGCAGGATTCACAGCACCTTCCACCAGACCATCACAGCGACCGGAAGAATCAGCAGTACCGACCCGAATCTGCAGAACATTCCCATTCGTATGGAGCTTGGAAGACTGATCCGCAAGGTGTTTCTGCCGAAAGAGGGGTATGTGTTTGCAGATGCGGATTATTCCCAGATTGAGCTGAGGGTATTGGCCCATATGTCGGGGGATGAACAGTTGATTGCGGCATACAGGCAGGCGGAGGATATTCACAGAATTACAGCCTCCCAGGTGTTTCATATTCCCTTTGAAGAGGTGACGGATCTGCAGCGGCGCAATGCAAAAGCAGTAAATTTCGGTATTGTTTACGGCATCAGTTCCTTTGGTCTCAGTCAGGATTTAAGCATCAGCAAAAAAGAGGCTGCGGAATACATTGAACGGTATTTTGAGACATATCCGAAGATCAAGCAATTTTTGGACGGGCTTGTGAAAGACGCTAAAGAAAAAGGATATTCTCTCACGATGTTTCAGAGGAGAAGGCCGGTGCCGGAGCTTTCCTCCAGTAATTTCATGCAGCGTTCCTTTGGAGAACGGGTGGCGATGAATGCGCCGATTCAGGGAACTGCGGCGGACATTATTAAGATTGCCATGATACGGGTGCATGACCGTCTGGCAGAAGAAGGACTGCAGTCAAAGCTGATCTTACAGGTGCATGACGAATTGCTGATTGAGACAAAGGAAGAAGAAACAGAAACCGTGAAACGGATTCTGGAGGAAGAAATGAAAAGAGCTGCAGATTTATCGGTGGATCTGGAAGTGGATATGCATACCGGAAATAACTGGTATGAGGCAAAATAAGTTAATCGAAATCAATCAGAGATATGAGGATTTCGACAGGTTGTGTTGCAGAATGTAAATCATAAGTAAATAGGTGACAGTATGAAATTTATCGGAATTACAGGCGGAGTAGGAGCCGGAAAATCTGAAATCCTGCGTTATATCAAGGAGCGGTATCCGGCAAAGATTCTTCTGGCAGATGAACTGGCCCATGAGCTGATGGCGCCGGGCAGGGAATGCTTTGACCTAATCAGGGAAACCTTTGGCAGAGAAGATATTTTTAATTCTGCGGGAGAACTGGATGCAGAAAAGCTTTCCCGGGTGATTTTTTCGGATTCGGTCAAACGGAAGCAGTTGAATGATATTGTACATCCAGCCGTAAAAAAAGAGATTTTAAGGCTGGCAGAGCAGGAACGAAAAAAGGGAGAAGTTTCTTATTTTATTTTGGAAGCGGCGCTGTTAATTGAAGAAGGATATGATAAAATATGTGATGAGCTGTGGTATATAGATACCTCCAGGGAAAACAGGCGGAGACGCTTAAAAGAGAGCAGAGGATATTCCGATGAAAAAATTGACGGTATATTTCGCAGCCAGCTTTCCGAGGAGGAATATAGAAAATATGGTAAGGTCATCATTGATAATAATGGTCTTTTACAGGAGACATTTGATCAGATCAAAGCGGCTTTTGACAGAGAAGAATCTTAAATTGAGAGGATGCCGCTGTCAGAAAGCCAAAGGATACATTGCAGCAAAAAATATGGTGAAGGAGATGGAAGAATGGAGAAGCGGGAACTGGGAGGCGAGTTGGTATTTGGACTGGATATCGGAACGCGAAACGTGGTCGGAACAGTCGGGTATAAGCTTGAAAAAGAATTTATTGTCATGGCGCAGTATTCTACGGAGCATGAAACGCGGGCAATGTTAGACGGACAGATTCATGATATTGGAAGAGTCGGAAATACGATCCGCATTGTAAAAGAAGCATTGGAGGAGCAGATCGGACAGACACTGACCACGGTTTGTATTGCAGCGGCAGGAAGGGTTTTAAAGACCGTCACGACGAATATAGAACGCGTTTATGATACGGAAAGCGTTGTTTCGGCAGAAGATGTACATACGCTGGATTTGCTGGGAATAGAAAAAGCGCAGGCTATTTTAAAAGAAGAAAACGATACGAATTATAAGTTTTACTGTGTCGGATATTCTGTTGTCAAGTATTATCTGAACGACGATATTTTTTCTAATCTGGAAGGACATAAGGCAGAGAAAATATCCGAAGAGATTATCGTTACATTTTTACCGGAGGATGTGATCGATGGTTTGTATGCGGCGGTTGCTCTTGCAGATTTGACTGTGGCGAATCTTACGTTGGAGCCGATTGCAGCCATTGACATTGCAATTCCGGAAAATTTCCGTATGTTAAACATCGCTCTGGTAGATATTGGAGCAGGAACATCGGATATTTCCGTAACAAAGGATGGAAGTATTATTGCATATGGCATGATTCCACTGGCAGGAGATGAGATCACAGAGCTGATTGCACAGAATTATCTGGTGGATTTCCAGACGGCAGAACATATCAAGCTGGATTCTACGACAGAGGAAGAGATTACATACACGGATATTATGC
>CANODN010000130.1 GCA_947564765.1 uncultured Roseburia sp.
ATCAATTGGTACGATTGAAAAATCTGTTAAATTTATAATCTTCAATAGTATTACACAGGAGACAGAGCAGGTTGTAACATCGGAAGGCGGGAAACTTCCGGCGCTCAGTTTGATCAAGGGTCATAATTATATCATCTATGCCGATGATCCGGAGTATAAGATGTCAAATGCGTATATCTGGGTAAAAGACGGTAAATTATATGATATCAAGAGTTATGAGTACAATAATCACGAGTATCTGGAAAAAACCAAACTCTATATGGAAAAGAGAAGCGATGTCGCTGGAGGCTCAGACGATGATCCGGATGCTTACAGGAGAGTAATGGCAAGCATAGATATCTGCCGCGGAGAAGCTCCTATATATAATGCAAAATTCCGATTAATAAGTGATATTGAGACGGTTGAAGTCACATCAGGAAATAATGGAAAAATAAGACCACAGCTTTTGGAAGATGTAAATTATGTGGTCACAATAGATGATGAGAGATTTGATGTTGAGCCATTCCCAATTGCAATTAAGGACAAATCAGAATATGAGCATTCAGAAACAGGCAAGCCGGGCGGAAAGTATGCCTATGATCATTCCAACTGTCAGAAAGTTGAAGTGATTCAGGTTGTGGATAAAGGTACAGCCCATAATAATGATACTGTGCTGACCAGCGAATCTGGAAATACGACAGTTACAGGGTTTAATTTTGGTGATTTCCTTCTTCTTGATACGGAGATGGATAAGAGTCTGGTGACGGGATTGGAAAATAAAGATTATGAAATATTCCACCTTGATGCTGTCAATCCGCACAGATGGGAGATCGCAAAGCTCGCAACCGGAGATTTTGGGGTTACAAGAAAGATTGCAGCCGGAAAGCAGGTTGCAAATGTTTATTACTTAGATAGTACAAACAAACTGGAACCAGTAGATTTTCAACAGAAAAATAACGAAGTAAGCTTTACAATGAACAGCCTGTCCTTATATCCAGTTGTAGTTGAGTATAAAGTAAGCGCTTCTCAGACTGTAAAGGTTCAAAAAATCACAATTAGTGGTATTTCTAAAAATATTGCTTCAGGTAAGAAAATTAAGCTTACGGCTAATGTAAAACCCTTAAATGCAGCAAATAAGAAAGTAAAATGGACAACTGACAATAAAAAATATGCTTCTGTTGATTCAAAGGGGAAGGTTACTGTAAAAAAGGCAGGAATTGGGAAAACTGTTAAAATAATTGCAGAGGCAAAAGATGGAACTGGGGTAAAAGGAACGTATCAGATTAAGATAAAAAGAAGTGCTGTTAAGTCCATTAAATTAACTGCGAAGAAGACATTGAAGGCTGGGAAAAAGATGTCTGTAAAAGCAACAGTTGCAACAACGGGGAAAGATGCGAATAAAAAACTGGAATGGACATCTTCTAATAAAAAATATGCAACGGTGAATTCTAAAGGTAAAGTTGCGGCAAAAAAGGCAGGAATTGGAAAGACAGTTAAAATTACGGCGAAATCAACCGATGGAAGCGGAATAAAAAAAGCAGTAAAAATTAAAATTAAGTAATTTAAGAAAGATAAGGTAATGAAAATGAAGAGATGGATGAAAAAAATGATGGCAGGTTTTCTGTCATTTGTACTAATATTAGGCAGTTTTGCCGGAACAGGTGTAATTGCGGCTAATGCAACAGAATTAGAATATCCGACTACATTGACTGTACAGTTGATATCAGGAGGAATGCCAATAGTTGGTGAGAAAATTTATTTGAAAAATATGGAAGCAGTTGATGATGAAGGAACTTTAGAATTTGAAAATATTACAGATGAAAATGGTATAGCAAGCTATACATGGGATGTTGAAGACTATTGGAGTGTAATAACGGATGAGGACTATGAAATTCAATTAGGGACGGATTGTGAATATGAATTTGAGGAGCCTGTACGAGTGTGCTTTAATACATATGACAATGCAATTTGTATTAATGATGAGCCTTTTACAGGTGAAGAGCCATATGAGCTCAACGTAGTTCGAAAAGGAGTGTCAGAGGAAATTGACAAATCCATTTTAAAAGTCAATATTACAGCAGCCGGACAACCAGTGAAAAATATGAAAATGCAGTTCCGTGATGAACAAAAAAATCCATTAGATATTGAGTTACCGGTGACCGATGAGAATGGTCTTTTTTCTTTTGATGTCAGCAATATGGAAGATGGTACTTATCTGCTTCGGCCGGCGCTTGATAGCGGTTATAAAGGGATCGGTACATCTACAGAAATGAGGGTAAAACTCGAAAAAGATTCGAATACAAAGAAAACGTATGTTTCTAAAATAAGTGTAAATGGAAGTATGACAGAATATACAAAAGAAATATCATTTGAGGTCGAAAAAAATGCTCAGCCTACTATCTCTAGCGTAACAGCCGATGCTTTTGTGAGCGGGAGAGGAGGAAGTGTTAATGTTATTGTTAAGGGAGTAAATCTTACGGATTCCTTGTATTGCCGGCGTTTTTATGTAAAAAGTGAAATAGATAGCTCAAAAACACCTGTTGATACAGAAGCTGTAAAGTATGATAATTTGCAAGGGAATGAAAAAGAGAGGACGATTTCAGTGTCATTGCCGGCGGCATCGGAATATCCTAATGCCTTTGCCTGGAAGATAGGTGTAGGCACTACGTCAAGCAATATATCTGATGAATCCACAACAGATTTTATACATATTGTGGATGCAACAAAAGCGGATTTGGAAAAAGCAATTGAAGATGCAGAAAAACATACCGAAGCGAACTATACAGCAGAAAGTTGGAAGGTATACAGTGATGCAATCGCAAAAGCAAAAGAACTTCTTGAACGTAGCGATGCAACGGATGCGGAATATGGAGCAGCGATTAAACAATTGGAAGATGCAGAAGCTGCCTTGGAAGATGCTCCAGATCCGATAGAAAACAGACAGACATTTAAGATAAAAACAGTAGACAATGAGGGCAAAGCAGTTAGTGGATTGAAGTTCCAGCTCATTTTTAATGGAACCGGAGGTAAAACACATGACTTTATTACAGATACGGAGGGATTTATTACCGTTAAAGCAGAAGATGGGTTAGATGGAACTTATCAATTGAAACTTGTAGCTGATAGTGAATACACATATGATAAACCTATAAGTATTCGTTTTGCAAAAGGAAAAAGTACATATATTGAAAGAGTACAAATAGATAATGCACTCTATGAACAGGATGAAGTAACTCTTGAAGTTGTACTTAATACGGCCACTGTAATTACCAGTATGGAGTTGGAAAAGACAATTGTAAGTAACAAAGGTGGAACTATTAAAGTATCCGTTAATGGAAGAAATCTTCCAGACAAGTTATTTTATAAACTTTATTACACAAAAGAGAATGATGCACAATCCTATTCGTCAGATGTGACAGGAACAGTTGATGCAGAGGGAACCAATACATTGAAGACCGTTTCTGTGGCTTTGCCGGAAGCATCAGGTTATGCTGATGCGGTTGCATGGAAAATCGGGTTAGGTGCTGAGGAAAGTAAGATATCTTTAGCTACAGCTACAGATGAAATTAAAATTGTGTCGGAAGCATCGCCGGAAGAACTGGAGACAGTAATTGTAAAGGCAAAAGAAAAGACATCTGAAAAATATACAGAGGAAAGTTGGAAAGGTTATTCAGCAGCGATTAGTAAAGCAGAAAAGATTCTTGCAAATGAAAGTGCAACCGGACTTGAACGTGGAGTTGCAATCATGGAGATCTATGAAGCAGAGAAAAAACTGGTTTCAATTGCTGATTTAGTAAAGCAGACATTAAAAATTAAAGTTGTAGACAAAAACAGAACTCCGGTTAAGAATGTGCCTCTTGAGTTAAAATCCTTTAGTCATACGATTCCTGTCAATCCAACGGATGCGGAAGGAAAGACAACATATATAATGAATGGGACAGATGAAAAAAACACAAATTATGAACTACAGCCAAGAGAGGGCAGCGGTTATACCTGTGAAACTCCGACAACAGTTGATTTTATTGTTACTTCTCAGTCATGGTATATTCAAAAAGTCAATGGACAGGAATTTACAGGACAGGAAATTGTTCTTGAGATGAATACGGGAGTAACGGAAAAAGGAATTTCTGAGATTGTTTCTTCTATTGTAAAAATAAGTAAAGATGGAGGAAACACAATTATTACAGTAAAAGGAACAGAAATTCCAGAAAAACTATATTATTATGTTCGAGCCGTTAAGCAAAGAGGAGAAGATATAGTATATGTACCGGAATTAGCGGAGGCGAAGGGTTCTGCGGAAGAAAGAACATTTGAAATAAACCTTCCAGCTGTCACAGAGTATCCTAAAACTTTAGGATGGATTGTAAGCGTATCGACAGAACAGCAGTTGTCCTCCGAGTGGACATCTCTAAGTGCTCCCATCTATGTTGACGATCCGGTAACTCAGGAGACGAAGGAGATTATAGAAGGACTGGTAGCAGAAGCTGAAAAGTATAATGAAACAGATTATACCGTGAAGAGTTGGAATGCGTATGAGGATGTACTTAGAGAAGCGGTAGATTTGCTGCAGAATGAGCATGCTACAAATACGGCATGCCTGAAAATAATTGATGAAATTGATAAAGCGAAATCTGAGCTTGCAGAAGTAGCAAAAAAGGAAACAAAAGATGCTTTGGAAGAAAGTCTTGCAAGTGTCGAAACACTTAACGAATCGGATTATACAGCTGATAGTTGGAAAGTATACATTGATGCGGTTGAAGCAGCGAGAAAGCTTGTACAGGATGCACGGGCAGGGGATGCAGAGTGTCGAGAAGCGTTGAAAGTGCTTGAAACTGCGAAGCGTGGACTTGTATTTGCAAAAGAGAAAGATGTGGTGACGGATGCATCGAAAAAAGCTTTAGATGCAGCAATTGCAGAAGCATTAAAGCTTTGGAAAGCAGATTATACATCAAGTAGCTGGAAAGCATACAATAATGCAGTTGAGACAGCGAAAAAATTAAAGACCAAGAAAGATGCAACAAATACAGAATATCAATCAGCAATCAAAGATATTCAAAATGCAAAGAAGGCTCTCAAAAAAGCAGTGCAAAAAGTTACGCTCACAACATCTTCCGTATACAAGAAGATTGCACTTGGCAAGAAGCTCCAGCTCACAGCAAAAGTGACGCCGGCAGATGCAGCGAATAAGAGTGTGAAATGGACAAGCTCCAACAAGAAAATTGCAACTGTAAACCAGAAAGGAAAAGTCACGGTTACAAAATCAAAGAAATATGTCGGAAAGACAGTAAAAATCACAGCTACAGCAAAAGACGGAAGTAACAAGAAGGCTGTTTATACGCTTAAGGTTGTAAAGAATTCTGTCAAGAAAATCAGCCTGAAAGCAAAGAAAACCGTCAAGGCCGGAAAGAAAGTGACTGTAAAAGCAACCGTAAAGACAACCGGAAAGAATGCAAACAAGAAGCTGGTATGGTCCGTTTCCAATAAGAAATATGCGTCTGTAAACGCTAAAGGAGTAGTTACAACGAAAAAGGCAGGGAAAGGTAAGAAGATTACCGTTACCGCAAAGGCAACAGACGGAAGCAATAAGAAAGCATCTGTTAAGATCAAACTTAAAAAATAATTGTTGTAATCTTAAATAATTCCCATTCAAGGGGAGGATAAAATTCATTTTATCCTCCCCTTGAATTCATCTTCTTTAAGCGCTACTTTACATTTTTTCTTATAACAAGCGATTCCATACTTATAAATTTTACAATATCCGCTATTTTTGAACTCTGAATCGTAACCCTTATTCTCAATTTGCTTCATGGCATTTTCACATTCTGCAGAAAAACGTGCATTTTCAGCATATTTGATTTCAAGAATCATCCCGATACCTTTATCCTCAATTTTGATAATAATATCACCAAAACCATTACCTGCTTCTCTGTTTGATTTTACATACCATCCAGACTTAAATCCTAGAATTCCCAGCATAATACCATGATAAAAATTCTCTTTAGTTGGTTTCTGGACAAAGGTATCACGAATACTAATTGTCTGTTTCAAGTACTCATCAAATAAACGTTCTACCTCGCCAGCATTCCCTGTCTCTAAAGCTTCACAGAATTCCTGTAGTTTTTCACCGTCCTGCCTGGTATCCTCTTTGAACATCGCCATAATCTGCTCTGTAAAAATGTTTCTAATTTCCATATTGGGTATTGCCAGTTGATATCGTTTTCCATCCGAATTTCCTCTTTGTGTCAGATATCCGGTAGTAAAAAGGACGCTCCAAATATTATCAATTGAATCATAATTTAC
>CANODN010000131.1 GCA_947564765.1 uncultured Roseburia sp.
CAGGTATAACAAGGCCTGCGAGTACTTTTTTTAATATTTAACTGTCAAACTCCCGTTTGCGCCTTTTTCTTCTATGTGCTATAATATTTGCTGATTTTAAATTATATTTTCATTTTAACATAGAAAGGAGTCTTCCCATGAAAAAAATCGGATATTTTTTCTTTACATTTTTACCGTTGTTTGCTTCCATCGGTCTGCAATTCGTTGTAATGCTGCCACTTATGGGTTTTGCTATGCTATACATCTGTTTTTCCGGTCTTTTGTCCGGGCAGAAACTGGGATACAATGAACTTTCCACACAGTTTATGACGATATGCAGCAATCAAAACTTCAGTATGATGATTTCTATTGTCTTCGCCATATCCGGCATCCTGATATTCGGAACCTGGTATTCCTGTCAGTTTCACGGCAATCTGAAGTTTCCGGGCAATCAGCTTAATAATTCCAAAATGCTGCTTGGACTCGTTTTACTGGTGCCGGGGCTGCAGATTCTCTCCTCTATTATTACAGGATTTTCCGCCTTCTTTCTTCCGGGCTGGATGGATTTCTATGAAAAGCTAATGGAATCTGCGGGGTTTTCCTCCTCGCCCTCTTTTCTTCTGATTCTGTATGCCGTACTGATTGGGCCGATTGAAGAAGAATTGACCTTCCGGGGCGTCATTTTCTCCTCCGCCCAAAAGGTCTTTCCGTTCTGGGCCGCCAACATCTTTCAGGCGCTTCTGTTCGGCATTTTCCACCTCAATCCGATTCAGGGAATTTATGCATTTTTTGTCGGATTGGTTCTGGGATATGTATATCAAAGAAGCGGTTCCATATGGATTTCCTCACTCTTGCATATGCTTTATAACGGTTTCGGAACGATTGCCGGAATGATAGAAATCTATTCTCCCCTCATTATGCTTCTTCTCGTCGTGATCAGTATAGCCGGCTTATATCTGTTTCACAAAAATACTTCTCTGCCAGGTGTTAATCATTCCGCCGATTTCTCCGATATGTAATTTGAATGCATTCGAAGAATTCTTAATGGAACCATGGACGGTATATTTAAGAAAATGGAATTTCTTAAATCTGCCGTCTTTTTTATTTCATTTTACAGGGAAGCAAAATGAGATAAATCAGATATGAATATAGGAGGAGTATACGTGATTATACAATCAGGCAATGTAGCCATGACATCACGCAGGAGTTATGAACGCACGTCAGCTGTCTCGTCTTCCCTTTCACTCTGGGGCGGCGGAGTAATGAGAAATAGTAATATACAAGTGATCAATCGTTACAGCGAAAAATCAAATTCCGGGAAAAGCAGCAGCTATCCGAATACAGGGGATTCCAAAGACGATCTTTTCCATCGGTTTAAACAGGCGCAAAGCATCGGCAGTCCCGTATCCATCAGCGGACAAACTACACCGGATATGCATACCATAAAATCGCAGTCCATCAACTACCTGATGATGCTCTTATTCGGCAGAGGTAATATTTTTCAAAACCATTTTTTAAACAGCGGTCTTTCCGCCGGCATCCAGCCTTTGTCCGGCAATTACACAGAAACCGTTTATCAATCAGAAACAGAAGAAACGTCATTTTCCACTACCGGCACCGTCAAAACAGCCGACGGCCGGGAAATTACTTTTGATCTTTCCATGACCATGAGCCGTTCTTTTGAAGAGGCTTATATGAGCAGCGCAAATTTTGCAACTCCTGCCCTACAGCAGGCTTCCACACTTTGCGATCCTCTGGTCATCAATTTAAATACCAGCTCGGCAAATGTAACCGACCAGAAGTTTTACTTTGATTTAGACGCCGATGGCAATATGGATCTGATTTCCAATCTGGCTTCCGGGAGCGGGTTTTTAGCGCTGGATAAAAACGGAGACGGAATCATTAACGATGGAAGCGAATTATTCGGCACGAAAAGCGGCGACGGCTTTAAGGATCTTGCCGCTTACGATTCTGACGGCAACGGATGGATTGATGAAAACGACCCGATTTTTGACAAACTGCGCATCTGGACAAAGGATGCCAACGGCAAGGATGTCCTGTGCGCCCTCGGAAAAGCAGGCGTCGGTGCAATTTATCTTGGAAATGCCCAGACTGATTTTGCTCTCAACTCGTCAAAGGACAATTCCACCAATGCACTCATCCGCAAAACAGGAATTTTCCTCTATGAAAACGGAACCTGCGGAACCGTGCAGCATGTGGATATGGCAAAATCACCTGCCACGGCAAAAACATCCATGTTCAATCATCTGCAGTAAAAATTTAATATTACATGCTGTTGGAAACAAGTTTTCAGCAGCATATAAAAGCAGCTGTACCGTGAATTTCTTCACGGTACAGCTGCTTTTTTGTAACGATTCCGTTTTCAATTTTATAGCTGTCTGCACTTACTGCGCTTCTGCAGCTCTTCGCTATTTAATGTTTTTCAGTGTCACTTTAAGCCCTGCCCTCTTCAATGTCTTTAATGTTTTATTCTTCACGGAAGCTTTCTTTTTGAGCGTCTTTTGCACTTTTACGGTAAGCTTTTTGTTTGTTTTCTTAAATGCTTTTTTCATTGCCGGCAGCTTCTTGCCTTTAAATATCACTTTCTTTATTTTACTGCAATTATTGAATGCATTTTTCTCTATGCTTGTTACATCTGCACCGATGGTAACATTCTGCAGTTTTTTGCACTTGTTAAATGCATTGGAGGCGATTGCAACCACTTTATAATTCTTGCTGTTACCTGACACCGTATCAATAGTTACCTTCTTGACATCCGCTCCTTTTATCAGTTTCACGGTTCCTGCAGATTCACTTATAATCTGATACCGGCTGCCAGCCACCTCAAACTCTGTAATTGGCAGTTCCTGTGATTGCACCTTAAGACCGTCTGTTGCAGCCTTAAGTTTTTTCTGCAGCCTTTCTAATTCTTCCAGATCTGTGGAATCTACAGCTGCCTTTGCCTCATTGTATGCATCTATAAATGTCTTCCAACTATCTGCTGTCCAATTGACATTTGTTGTATTTTTCTTTGTATCTGCCTGCTGAATTGCCTGCAAAAGAGCCTCTTTTGCATTCGAAAGCAAATCTTCGTCCGTTCCCTGCATAATCAACTCTGCATAAGCTTTTTCCAATGCGGCATAAGCTGCCTGCATTTCACTGTATGTCACATTCTCAGTTTCTTTCAGCTGTTCTACTTTCTGTAACGCGTTTTCATATGCTTCCCATGTAGCCGCCGTATAACTGGAAGAATCCGAACTCTGCGGTAATTTCTCCAGTTCTTGTTCTATTGTGTCTTTTAGTTCCGGCATACGCGAAGAATCATCTACATCAGAAAGTTTGAATTTCGCCTGCTTAATCCAACACCAGTCACGATAAACATTGTACGAACTTTCTCCACGGTCGGCCCAGCCCTCTGAATATGCTTTATCCCAATGGCCATAGGTATCCAAGACAAACGTTCCATTCGGCAGTACAACCATTCCCGTATAGCCGGTGTCTCCTGATTTTGGATTGGCTGTCCAGTCTTCACACAGAAGAATGCGGTATGCTCCGTCTCTTCCTTCTATAATATCCTCGTATGTTCCAACCCATGCTATCCAGTCGCCTGCTACCCAGTCACTGTCGCCGTTAAACTGATTGTTGCCGTTTAAATCATATTTAATTTCACGGAAGGTTACAACAATTCTCTGTCCTGTCGGATCTGTAGGATCGTACAAAATCTTATGACGTTCTCCGGCAAGTGATCCCGGCATTGCAACCGGTTTCGTCCAGGTATCGCCTTCATCATCCGAATAAAACATCGTTGCCGGACCGTTATGTGATTGATTTCTGGCCAACGCTACAATTCTGTTACCGTCCGGTGAACGGAACATTCCTACTTCACAAATCTGATGACTGGATTCCACTTCACGCCATTCGCTCAGATAAGGCTCCGGTGTCGACCATACGTCATTCCCCTCTTCGTCAAAGGTCAGATACGTCTTATAATTTACAAATGAACCGCCATCGTGATATACGCCCATCCATTTATCGATATATTCCCCGTTTTCTTTCATCTGAACCAGACTTGCCATTGCAACAGTTGTATCATTCCGGGTTGTTTTGTCTGCGAGATATTCACAATGCGTCTGAAACTCTGTCCATGTTTCGCCGCCATTTACAGATATGGAAGTATCCCAGCCTCCGGTTGGTGCGCCAAAGCTTGCCGGGCGGCCGGAAATTACGATCAGCTTTGTCGTTCCGTCTGTCATATTCAATTTATAAATCGTCGGTGTCTCGTAAGAACTTGCCCAGGATGTGGGAATATCTGTTTTCTGCGTCCAGGATTCACCTGCATCCTCACTCACCATCATAATAATACGCCCTTTGCCATGTCCTACCGGAAAGACGCTGATCAATGTCTGATTATCATTCAGCATAATCATATCCGGCTGTCCAAGATAATTATCTGCATTCTCTCTCTGCCAGTCCGGATCTCCTTTATAAACGTCTGAAAGATATTTGTCCGGCAGCTTATAATCCGTAAGCGTATTGCTGATACGCATTGGCTGCGGTTCCTTCTCTTTTACTGTAATCTTTACAGACGCTGTATATCCGGTTGCCCGGTTTACCAGTACAATTGTCGTCTCACCGATACCTCTGGCAGTCACAGTTCCCTTCGCATTTACGGTTGCAACAGATTTATCCTGTGATTCATAAACAATCGTCTTATCTGCCTGACTGGTAATTAAAACCGGAGAAATATCCCATGTCCCGCCTTCTTCCAGTTCCACTTCTTTTTTGAAAACATGTAATCCTTCTTTTTCTGAACTAATATACCGCTCTGAAATCTCTTCCACACCGGCTTTAAAAGCTGTCATTTCATCGACAAGCTGCGTTGTCGCAGCATCACTCATGTAGCTGCGGGAAGTTTCTGCTTCTGTCTGAATCTGTGCATACAAATTCTGAATCTGTTCGGATAACTGCGGATTTTCCTTTTCAATCAACATCAGTTTATTCACGTCTCGAACAGCCTCTGCCATACGCTCTAACCGCACGGAGCTTTTGCTCGTGGGATTCTCTGCATCTTTTTCATCCGGGAAAATCAGGAAACAATCTCCCGGCTCAAATGCATTGTGTGTGGTATCCCGAAGAGGATCTTCCACCCAGGCGTCATATGCCCAGCGCAAAAATCCTGCCGTGCCCATTTTAGCTGCATTTATGATGGTCCAGTAGCTCTCTACCGGATTGCTCAAAGAGAAATTACCCGGTTTATGCTCTGTACAAGAGTACAATGTAGTACGAAGTCCCTTTGCCTGGCGTTCCTTTAACAGATTCGCAAACTCTTCGGCGTGAGCCGCCGCCGCAGTATCTCCTACATTCAAATCTGTTACACGCAGTGCAAGATCTTTTTTGTTTACAAATCCATCCATTGCTCCTGCGGTCTTTAAACTCTCGCCTTTACTGTTCTTGAGAGAATCAATCAAGTCAAATGCCGCCGCAGAAAATCCTCTCTCATCAATTCCGATATAAGACTCGTCAAACCAGCCTTTCTCTTCCAGATGGTCGATCAAATCGGTTAAAAAGTCTGTCCATACCTCTGTATAACGGTCGCTTCCCGCCGTAAATTCCTTTTTTGTCAGTGTATCTCCTTCCCAATAAGTGAAAGAATTATGCCATGGCGCAATACTGTAAAGTACAATTTTGTCTCCGATTCCCAGGGATTTACAGAATGTCACCCATGCATCAAAATCCGCATAATCATATGTAAAGCTGCCGTTGCTGTTTTTGGTCCACTTGATCATAGACGGATAATGTATGTCATTTGCACTGTAGGTCTGTGCAGCCCATGCATCTTCTACGATGGATGCGGTGATAGCATGACCGCCAATTTCTTTATATTTTTCCATGGAAGATCTCATAACTGCAAGATGCTCTTGTGAAAAAGGCTCTACTCCATAATACTCTGCACTGCTGTAAGGATACTGCCACAGTTCAATATCAAAAACAGCACTCATCTCCTCCACATCCGGAAGTACGGCATCCTGTACGACTACCGTATAAGTAAATGTAATCGGCTCTGCAAGATCCTTTGCCGTTGCCGTAAGGGTTCCTGTATAACTGCCCGCTTTTGCATCCTTTGGAATGTCAAATTCCACCCAGACAGGCTGTAAGCTGTTCCAGCCGATTTCTACCGAACCGCCTTCCTGGTACAAAATATCGGAAGTTTCACTTCTGTTTGACCCGGTTCCCATCATCTTCTCCGCATCCCGGATATCCTTCACCAGTCTGCACAGT
>CANODN010000132.1 GCA_947564765.1 uncultured Roseburia sp.
AGATCAAAAGACTTCCGGCGTATTTGTACATGCAGTTAAGGCTGTTTTTGTAGCAAAAATATCTGTTATACTGTAATCTGTTTAAAATATAGAAATATTTCCCAGAATATTATGAAAGAATATGGGGCATCCCCTGAGATAAAAGAAGGAGGTCAATGTGCAGCTTTTAGAATTGAACCAGCGCTATTGCGAAAAGATTGCGAAGGATAAAGAGGCCCATGCAAGGAGTGCGCAAAAAGAGATTGCGTATATCAATCAATCTACAGCGAAATATCATGGAAGATGCGTCAGTACGCTGTATGTGCCGAAGCTGTTTACAGAAGAGGATATCGGCAATTTTAAGCAGTTGATTTATGAACTGTACGGAATATTTGATAAAGTGATCCTGCATTACAGAGAAGATGCAGCATATCGAAGGCTCTTTGGATTTTCCGAGCAGTTAGAGGAATTGATTCTGCGCAGTCCCGGGTATGAAAGCAGAATTCCCATTGCGCGGATTGATATATTTTACAATGAAGAAACAAAAGAGTTCAAATTCTGTGAGTTTAATACGGACGGTTCAAGTGCCATGAATGAGGACCGGGAACTGAACATTGGATTAAAGGAAACATTGGGGTATCAGGAGCTTTCGAAGGAATTTCCGCTTCGTACCTTTGAGTTGTTTGACAGCTGGGCGGAAACATCCCTGCGGATTTATGGGGAAACAAAAGAAGCGGTGGAGCATCCCCATATCGCAATTGTAGATTTTATGGAGAGCGCCACCAATAATGAGTTTGAAATTTTTGCAGAAAGCTACCGCAAATACGGTGCGGGATGTGAGATCTGTGAAATACGGAATCTGAAGTACCGCAATGGCAGGCTTTATGGCGAAAGCGGCAGAGCAATCGACATGATTTACCGCAGGGCAGTGACCAGCGATATTATGAAGCATTATGATGAAGTTTCGGATTTTATTCAGGCAGTCAAAGAGGAAGCCGTATGTCTGATCGGGGATTTTACGACGCAGATCGTACACAATAAGGTACTGTATCAAATCTTGCATCATCCTATGACGCAGGCCTTTTTAACAGAAGAAGAAAAAGCGTATGTCAAAGCGCATGTACCCTATACCGCGCTTATGACGGCGGATTATCTGCCTTATGAAGATATCATTGCGAAAAAAGACCAGTGGATTTTAAAGCCGCTGGATTCCTACGGCTCAAAAGGCGTTTTTGCAGGCGTGGAATATGAATCTCTGGAAGCGTGGAAGCAGATCGTTGACGAGCATCGAATCGAAGGCTATCTGGTGCAGGAGTTTTGCGAACCGTACCAGACGAAAAACATTGATTTTTCCAAAGGCGCGGATACGGATTTTATTTCTGTTTCCAATCTGACCGGGCTGTTTGTTTATGATGGGGTATTTCAGGGAATTTATTCCAGGGTATCCCGGGGTAAAATTATTTCTACACAGTACAGTGAAATTGCCCTGCCCTCTGTTGTAGTGGGACAGAGTAAGCGGGAAGGTATCTGAGCGGTTATGGGACAGACAAAAAGATAAGGAGGCGTATTGTATGAAGGAAATGATGAAACGGTTAAAACTGGATGTGATGATTAGTGCAGTTGTCTGTATCGGATTGGGCGTTGTGCTGATCTTGTGGCCGATTGAGGTGACAACGGTTGTCTGCAGAACGATCGGAGCAATTATTGCCTTTTTAGGCGCAGTAAGGGTTGCAGGTTACGTTCTGCATAGAGAGGAAAAGCACAGCTTTCATCTGCTGCTTGGACTGGTGCTCCTTCTTGTGGGTATCTGGATTTTTTTGAAACCCCACAGTATTCAGAGCATATTGTTTATCGGCATTGGTGCAGTGCTTTTCGTACATGGACTGGAGGATTTTAAGTTTGCCCTTGAAGCGAAAAGGAACGGATACGAATCCTGGGCGATTTTGATTCTGATGTCACTGCTTGGCATGGTATTTGGCGTGATATGTATTATAGACTGCTTCGGCATGATTTCGATTACATTGAGTTTTGTGGGGATCGTGTTGATTTATGATGGAATTACAGATTTTTGGATTATCACCCGCGTGTCCAAAGCGGCAAAGGAAGTGGGAAAAGCGATGGAAGAAATGCAGCAGGAGGAAGATGCAGTAGAAACGGAAGCTGTCATAGAAGAAAGCGAGCTGTATAAGGAATGAGACGTATGGAATTTAAGATGGAGCGGCTTGGTCTGTTAGAGGTGGGGGATGTGCTCCCGGTGACAGAAGGCAAGCTGCCGGGATCTTATTATTATACACTGGGAAAGGCGTACGCCATGTCTGCCAATTACCGCCTTGGTGAGAGGTTAAAAGCAGACAAAGGAACGGTAGTGGGGATAGAAGAAACACCAAAGGGGTATTTTGTAACGGTGGAATTTGAGGAATCATAGAGAGGAAATGCAAAAGATGGAAGTACAAACAGAGAATAAGATGGGAACGATGCCGGTCAATAAACTGTTGGTAAATATATCTTTGCCAATGGTAATTTCCATGCTGGTACAGGCGCTTTACAATATTGTAGACAGTATTTTTGTGGCACAGATTGATGAATATGCATTGACAGCAGTTTCACTGGTATTCCCATTACAGAATTTTATGATTGCAGTAGCGGCAGGAACCGGAGTCGGCGTCAATGCGCTTTTGTCAAAGCGATTAGGGGAAAAACGTTCAAAGGAAGTGGATTTGGCGGCAAATAATGCAGTCTTTCTGGCGCTGTGTAATTATTTGTTATTTCTTTTGATCGGAGTCTTTTTTTCAGAAATTTATTTTCGGGTGCAGACGGATATACCGGAGATTATTGAATACGGAAGGGTATATATGCTGATCTGTACAGCCTGCAGCTTTGGTATGTTCGGACAGTTTTGTTTTGAGCGGCTTTTGCAGGCAACCGGGCGTACCGTTTGTACGATGATTACACAGACAACAGGTGCTGTTTTAAATTTGATTTTTGATCCGATCTTAATTTTCGGATTATTTGGTTTCCCAAAGCTTGGGATTGCAGGAGCGGCGATTGCGACGGTATTCGGACAGATTATGGCAATGCTGTTTGCCTTTTATTACAATAAAAAGAAGAATACGGAGATCCGGCTTTCCCTCCGGCAGATTCGCCCCCACGGGCAGACGTTAAAACAGATTTATGAGGTGGCTGTGCCGGCAATTTTAATGCAGTCCATCGGTTCTGTCATGACCTTTTTTATGAATAAAATATTGTTGGGATTTACTTCAACGGCGGCGGCAGTGTTTGGTGTTTATTTCAAGCTGCAGAGCTTTATCTTTATGCCGGTATTCGGTATGAATAACGGATTGATTCCGATTGTGGCGTACAATTTCGGCGCGGGATACAAAGAACGGATTTTAAAAGTTACAAAAAGCAGTACCGTTGCGGCAGTTGTAATTATGATTGCGGGACTTTTAACGGCAGAGCTGATACCGGATAAGCTGCTGCTTTTGTTTAACGCATCCAAAGAAATGTTAAACATCGGTATTCCGGCGCTTCGGATTTTAAGTCTGTGTTATGTGTTTGCAGGCATTTCCGTTGTGGCAAGCGGCGTGTTTCAGGGGCTTGGAAAAGGCGTATACAGTCTGGTGCTTTCCGTGATCCGCCAGCTGGTGATTTTAATTCCTGTGGCCTATCTGCTGTCCCTTACAGGAAATGTCAATGCGGTCTGGTTCTCCTTTCCGATCGCAGAGCTTGCGGCGCTTGCGGTATCCCTGATTTATTTAAGGAGTATTATAAAGAATCTGGATCAATTGATCGCGAACAGGAAGTAGAGGAGGAAGTGAGACTGTGCAGGGAAAGCAGGAAACAAATACTTTGCTTGCGGAGAGTTTTAAGAAGCTTGCATTGCAGCATCCGATCGAGAAAATTACGATAAAAGAAATTACGGATCAGGCGGGGGTGATCCGGCCTACATTTTACAATCATTTTCAGGATAAATATGAGCTGCTGGAATGGATTATTTTAACGGATCTGTTAGAACCCATCCGGCCGCTGATTGAAAATCAAATGATGCATGAGGCATTGCTGCTGTTGTTTATGAATATTGAAAAAGAACGGGAATTTTATAAGCAGACAGTACGCTTAGAGGGGCAGAATTCCTTTGAATCGATTGCAAGAGGATGCGTGAAGGGGATTCTGTTAGAAATTATTGAAAAGAATGCCGTTAAGAAGATTCCGAAATTTCACTGGCTGACGCCGGAACGCGTGGCAGAATATTATGCCCAGTCTATGAGCTCTGTGGTAATTGTCTGGATCAAAAGCGGATTGACGATTACTGCAAAGGAGCTGGTGGAAATCTACGAATATATGATGGAACATTCCATTGCGGAGGTTTTGTTTGGGTAATAGGAAAGTTGGTTTTTCTATGTAGCATTACCTGCAAAATGTAAAAACAAATTTAAATAAATGTTTTCACAAATATACAAATCTGTCAATTTGTATAAAAACAGAAAACACAAAGCAAAGATTGGATATTCACGTATCCGGTCTTTTTTTATATACTGCCTATTGAAAAAAGGAGATGAAAAAAATGATTTGTTTTGGAAAAAAAGTAGTTAAATTCCGGATTCCTATTTTGATCATCAGTTTTCTGCTTTTGATACCCTCCGCATTTGGATATCTGCAGACGAGAATCAATTACGACATACTTTCGTATCTTCCGGGGGATATTGAGACGATGCAGGGACAGGAGATTTTGCTGGATGAATTTGGAACGGGAGCATTTTCCGTATGTGTGGTTTCCGGTATGGAGGACAGAGAGATTTCTGTTCTGGAAGGCGAGCTAAAGGCTGTGGAGCATGTAAAGGACGTACTCTGGTACGGAAGCATAGCTGATTTATCTACGCCGATGGAAATCCTGCCCGGTGATATCAAAGACGCGCTGAAAAATGCAGACACGGGAAGTTCTCTTTTGATCATTACCTTTGATACGTCCATGTCGGCGGATGAAACGCTGGATGCAATCGAAGAAATCAGAGGCCTGACGGACAGACAGTGTCTGCTCAGCGGAATGTCGGCCGTGGTAACGGATATCAAGAAAATATGCAACAGTGAAGCCATTATGTATGTTGTGATTGCCGTCATTTTATCCGTACTGGTGCTTGGGCTGACCATGGATTCGTTTTTAATACCGGGAATTTTTCTCTTAAGTATCGGTATGGCTATTATTTATAATCTGGGAACGAACCGGATTGCCGGAGAAATTTCCTTTATTACCCAGGCGCTTGCGGCAGTATTGCAGCTTGCAGTTACCATGGACTATTCCATTTTCCTATGGCACAGCTACGAAGAAAATCAGGAGAGATATCCGGGAGATAAGCAGCGAGCCATGGCTCATGCGATTTCTCAGACGGTTACTTCCGTCGTAGGAAGCTCCATTACCACAATCGCCGGGTTTTTAGCCATGTGCTTTATGACATTTACCCTTGGCAAGGATCTGGGTATCGTAATGGCAAAGGGCGTGGTATTCGGCGTGATCGGATGTGTCACGATCCTTCCGGCTATGGTGCTTGTTATGGATAAATGGCTGGAAAAAACAAAGCATAAGCCGATCATACCGGATCTTGGAAGAATCGGCGGTTTTGTGACAAAGCATTATCCTGTATTTATTATTTTGTTTCTAGTTGTAATCGGACCGATGTTTTATGCCCAGAATCACAATCAGGTATATTACGATCTGGTAGGAACGCTGCCGGAGGATCTGGAAAGTGTGGCGGCAGGAAATGCTCTGGAGAAAGAATTTGATATGGGAGCCACTCATGTGATTCTGGCTGACAGCAGTCTTTCCGAAAAGAAAGCATATCAAATGGAAAAAGAGCTGAAAGAGGTGAAGGGCGTCAAGCTTGCGCTGGGACTGGATGCCGTGACAGGTCCTTTGATTCCGGATGAAATGGTTCCAAACCATATCAAAGAAATATTAAATAACGGAACCTATCAGATGATTTATGTGATGTCGGAATATAAAACAGGGACAGATGACGTGAATGCACAGTGCGATGCAATCCGGGAAATTATCAAACGCTATGACAAAACGGCAATGCTAATCGGAGAAGCGCCTTGTACCCAGGATCTGATCACCATTACCGACCGGGATTTTAAAATTGTAAATGCCGCATCTATCGTGCTTATTTTCCTGATTATTGCAATGGTGTTAAAATCCGTTTCCCTGCCGGTTATTTTAGTTGCCGTAATTGAGTTTGCGATATT
>CANODN010000133.1 GCA_947564765.1 uncultured Roseburia sp.
ATACTCCCTCCGCTTACCCTCCAGAGCGGCATTCATATAAACAACTAACTGCAGACGTAATCCGTAATAAACATTTAAAAGCTGAAAACTCATATTGCCGGATTTATAATCAATGACTTTTACATATAATTTATCTGCATCCCGGTAAGTATCGATCCGGTCGATGCGTCCCTGCAAATGCATTTTTTCTTCTTCACTGAGATGAAAATGCATGGATTTCAGATTCTCAGTATAAGAAAAAGAAACCTCAAACTGATCCGGAGTAAAACGCCCCTTTCTCACCTGATACAAAAGTGCGCTGACGGTTCGTTTTAAAATCCGGTACATCCGCTCCTTTGCATAGCTGCTCCTGGCATTGTCATACAGCGCCAGATTGTGATTGGCCCCCAGAGACTGTTCCAGCGCTTCTTTTAACAGATCTTCACTCTCTTCCTCTGTAACGGTAAACCAGTTATAGGATTTTTTCTGCATCCCTTCTGCAAACCGTTCCAGTACATCATGAAAAATATTTCCGAAATCTACCGCATAAAAACCGCTTTCGCTCCGTTCCTTTAAAGTCAATCCATAGATCAAAAAATGAGAAAATGCACAGGCCGCAAAAGTTTCCAGCCTTGTAACGCTGTTTTCCAGCACCGTACCGTAAAGAGCCTTTGTAACAGAAGCAGAAATGGGCGTATCCTTATACATCAGCTTTGCCGCATCAAAAAGCTCTGTCAGCTCCTTACAAAACTCCTCTCTGCTTTGATACCAGCGGCAGAGCGCCGCCCAATAACGGATTTCATCTGTCTTTTCTCTTCTCTGCCACAATTCCGCCGACTCAATCCCCTCAATCAAAAGATCCTTTGCACTTTCCGCCGTTACGATCCGATCCTTGAAGGGTTCCGATTCGATTTCACAAACAGAAAGATTTTCATACATATTTAAAAGAACGCGGATAAAATAAGAGCTTTGCATCGCTTTTCCTTCTCCGTCTACTCTGGCATAGGAAAGATAAAGCCGGTCGGAGGGCTTCGTCAGATTCAGGTAGAGATAAAATTTCTGGATAAAGGTTTTTTCTCTTACGGTAGGAGCCAGCTCCAGCTCCATTTCTCCCAGCTTTTCCCGCTCGATCTGGGACAAAATCCCGTCAAAATCCCCGGATTTCGGAATCACACCGTCATTGACGCCTACCACAAACAATACTTTGATAGAATCCAGACGCGTACGCTCCATATCACCAAACAAAACTCTGTCATAGCCCGGCGGTATAATTCCCACCTTTGCCGATTCGTAACCGGCATCCAGAATTTTGGCATAATCCGCAAGGGAAATCACTTCATCTCCGAGAAGCTCTGCCATTTTGTCAAACAAATCCATGACAATCCGATAAATCTGTGCATACTCCCTTGCATTTTTCAGATCTCCCGCCGCTTCGTATTCCAGCTCCTTCTGCTTAAGCTGTTCTTCCACCTTCTGCTCACAGATAAACGCATACAGCGCATTCGTCTGTTCCTTTACCGTAATATCCCCTTTCTTCAAAATAGAAACCAATTCTGCAAACTGCTTAGCCACTTTACTCCGGATTTCATTGACCTTACTCAAAGAATCCTCGTCATAGCCCTTTGGCAGATAGCAAAACCGTTCACTCCATTTCCCATAGCCCCGGATACCTGCCGCCAGACAGTAGTTTTCCAGAATGTCTACTTCTTCTCTGGAAATTCCCGCTAACCCGCTCCTCAAATACCGGAAAATACTTTCACCGGAAAAATCATACTGTACCGCCTCCAGAACAGCCCGCAGAAATTCAATAAACGGATGATATACAATCGTGGTTTTTTGGTCAATAAACAGAGGAATCTGATATTTGTCAAATACCTCCCTGGCATAATCCACATACCGGGACAGATCACCACAGACAATGGCAATCTCTCTGTAGTGGTATCCCTTCCTTCGTACCAGACGTTCTATTTTTCTTGCTGTATCGTAAAGCTCCTCTCTGGGATTTTTCAGACTGCTTATGGTAATCTCTTCCGTATCTTTCAAAACATAGCGTGTCCCCTGGTTCCGAAAGAGATTCTGTTCCAGAAAATGCAGTGCTTCCGATTCATGAAAACGGCTGTATGTTCCATGCTCCAACAAAATCGGCTCCTCTGTGGGAACATGGAGCTCATCCGCCATTTTCTGCAGGGAAAGAATCATTTTTTTACTCATAGCAAACAATTCATGGCTTCCCGTACAGTGATACGGATTCTCCCGGATATCTATCGTTACCGTGACATAAATCTTTTCCGTAATCTTTAACAGCTTCTTCAAAAGTAAATTCTGAATCGGTGTGAATCCGGTAAATCCATCCAGTACCATCACACTATCTCTTAAAATCTTTGACTGATCTGCAACGTCAATCAGAAGCTCCAATACTTCCTCTGCCGTAACAAACCGCCCTTCCAGAAAATCCAGAAAGCCCTGATACATAATCTGTATATCCTTAAGCTTATAAGAAAAACTTCCTTCCGGAAGTTTTTCAATCGCCTCGGATATTTGCATGGGCGTTACATTATATTGGGCCAATTCGGATATCAAAGACTTCACTTCGCTGATATAACCCATCTTGGTCATATTTTTCTTCAGTACCGTAAGCTCATCTGCCTTTTCTTCTGCTACCCGCCTTAAAATCAGATTCTTTCCTGTTTCTTCCAAAACCTGATAGCAAAAGCTGCCCAGCTCATCAAACACACGATAAGCCAGACGTCCAAAGCTTAGTACATCGATATTTATGATGCTGTGTCCCGGATGCATCGCCGCCAGTTCTCTCTGTGTCTGCATCGTAAACTGCTCCGGCACCAGGATAAGAAATTTCTTATCCCGGGCCTTGCCAGCTTCTTTTATGATTCTGCTGTGGATATAATGGGTTTTCCCGCTGCCGGAATTTCCCAAAATAAACTGTAACGCCATATAAATCCTTCCTTTATTTCCCTTTGTTTATTTTGCCGGCAGATAAGGAATCAATGTACCTGCCATCTGGCCGATCGGCATAGACTGCAGCAACACACGGCCCGGTCCGGTGATCACGGTATTGAATACGCCTTCTCCGCCGAACAGCATATTCTTCACGCCCGGAACCTTCTGAATATCAATCGAGCAGGTAGAATCCATAGCTGCCAGATATCCGGTATCCACTACAATAGACTGTCCCGCCGCAAGCTCATATTCCTTGATATAACCGTCAAATTCTACAAATGCAACGCCGTTTCCGGATAATTTCTGCATAATAAATCCTTCTCCGCCAAAGAATCCTGCACCTGCTTTTTTCTGGAAGAACACCGATAATTCCACGCCGGAAGTAGATGCCAGAAATGCTGTTTTCTGACAGATCATCTCTTTGCCTGGGGAAATTTCAAATGCACGGATCGATCCAGGAAAGCTGGAAGCAAATGCAATCATGCCAGGACCGCCCATTGCGGTATAATGATTGACAAACATACTCTCGCCGCTGAACATTCTGCCGAACATCTTGCCGACACCGCCGCCAACGGTTTCCATTTTCATATTCGGAGACATCCAGGACATTGCACCCTTCTCCGTAATCATCATCTCGTTCGATTCTAACTCACAAACTACAACCGGTAATGGTTCTCCCTCAATTGAATACTTCATTGTTATTCTCCCTTCGTTTTATCTTGATACCCTCCGGACATCCCGGTATGACACATCCTTCCGGGCTAAATTTTTCATATCGTTCTCTCTTATCCCACGATAGCAACGGTTTCCCGGCAGATTGCCAGCTCCTCATTGGTCGGAATCAGCATAACCGCAACCTTGGAATCCGGTGTGGAAAGCATAACTTCTTCGCCCCGTTTCTGATTTGCATCTGCATCCAGACTGATTCCAAGATAGCCCAGATAATTACAGATCATTTCACGAACCTTTCCGTCGTTCTCACCTACGCCTGCCGTAAAGCAGATCGCATCTACCCCGTTCATGGCTGCCACATAGGAACCGATATATTTTGCTGTCCGATAGCAGAAAACTTCCCTCGCAGCCGTTGCGCGTTCATTGCCTTCATTCGATGCTGCTTCCAGATCACGAAAATCACTGGAGATACCGGAAAGCCCATAGACGCCGGATTCTTTGTTCAGTACGTTCATAATGCCTGCCATATCCAGATCTTCCTTCTTTGCCAGAAATTCAATGGCCGAAGGATCGATATCACCGGAGCGGGTTCCCATAACCAGACCCTCTAAAGGCGTCAGTCCCATAGAAGTATCCACTGACTTTCCGTTCTTTACCGCACAGATGCTTGCACCGTTGCCCAAATGACATACGATAGTCTTTAAGTTGTCATACGGTCTGTCCAGAATTTCTGCAGCCCGTTTGGATACATAGCTGTGGCTGGTGCCATGAAATCCATATTTACGAACTTTATATTTTTCATAATATTCATATGGAATCCCGTATAAATATGCCTCCTTTGGCATCGTCTGATGAAACGCCGTATCAAAAACAGCTGCCATTGGAACACCCTTCAGTACCTCCTGACACGCACGCACACCAATCAGATTGGCCGGATTGTGCAGAGGGGCCAGATCAGAGCATTCCTCCACTGCCTGAATGACTTCTTCTGTCAAAAGCGTAGAACATGCAAATTTCTCACCGCCATGTACAAGTCTGTGTCCCACTGCGTCAATTTCATCCAGACTTTTCAGCACACCGGTTTTCGGATTCACAAGTGCCTCCAATACCATGCGCACTGCTTCCGTATGGGTAGGCATCGCTGCCTGTGTTACTTCCTTTTCGCCATCCTTTGGCTGATAGACCAATCTGCCGTCGATGCCGATTCGTTCACAGATTCCTTTTGCAAGCACTTCTTCACTGTCAGAATGAATAACCTGATATTTCAAAGAAGAACTGCCACAATTAATGACTAACACATTCATGTTTTCATCTCCTCTTTTTTAAAATTAAAAACGCCTTATACGATAAAAGTATAAACCTTTTTTACATGGTAAACAATGTTAAAAAGAAATTTTTGTGTATAAATTTGGAAACAGATTCCGTTAATGTTGTCAGACTTTCCCGTCAATGCTAAAATATTCAGAAGATTTTATTTCATTATTATCCATAGATGAAACAGCAGCTTTATTTTAAGGAGCATTCACATGAAAATTACAGGCATTATCGCAGAATACAATCCCTTTCACAACGGCCATGCTTATCAGATTCAAAAAGCAAAGGAGCAATCCCATGCAGACTATATTGTTGTGGCTATGAGCGGAAACTACGTGCAGAGAGGCGCTCCTGCCATTCTGGATAAATTCAGCCGTACCCGGGCGGCCCTGAAAAACGGCGCTGACTTTGTGTTTGAAATTCCATCTCTCTGGGCGTCTGCCTCTGCAGAGTATTTTGCAGCCGCGGGTATTTCCCTTTTTCATGCTTTAGGCTGCGTGGATACAGTCAGCTTTGGCTGTGAAACAGCGGATACTGCCCTGATGACAAAAACCGCGCGGCTCTTATCTATAGAGCCTCCAGAATATGCCTCCTTTTTATCCGGTTATTTAAAACAGGGATTTCCATTTCCGGCAGCCAGAGAAAAAGCTGTCGTTTCTTATTTCGCACAAAAAAAAGAAGATGTATCTATCACCGCCCTCTCTTCTCTTCTTCATGAACCAAATAACATCCTTGCACTGGAATATATGAAATGTCTGATCCAAAACAACCTGCCGATTACCCCTCTGCCGATTCTCCGTCAGGGAAGCGGATATCATGACACCAACACCGGAGAAGACTTCTGTTCCGCTACTGCAATCCGCACCTGCTGTTTAAAGCCCCGCACAGAAGAATCCAGCCAAGAATTAAAACAAATAAATCGAAACGCTATACTTCCTTATGTACCGGAAGAAACCGCCAATCTGCTTTCTCATCCGGATACCTGTTTTCTGACAGAAAATGACTTTTCGGCAATGGTTTATTATAAACTGCTCGGTGAAAAAGAAAAAGGATTTGCAGAATATGCAGACGGCTCTTTCGAACTTTCCAACCGGATTTGCCGCCGCCTTTCTGATTTCAGAGATTATGAGAGCTTTTGTAAATTGCTCAAAAGCAAAGAAGTGACTTATACGCGGATCAGCCGTCTTCTTTTGCACATTTTATTGCATCACAGACAATCTGATTACGAACTCTTCTCAAAAAAACAGACATAATGGAGACATCAAAAAATATTT
>CANODN010000134.1 GCA_947564765.1 uncultured Roseburia sp.
GGAAGTCAGTATGTATACCTTTTTTCATCCGGGTGAGACATTAGATGTTACGTATCTGAGAAATGGTGAAAAACAAAAAGCGGTAATTGAACCCTCCTACGACGAAGAGAGCGGACGGTATATGCTGGGAATCCGGACAAAGTACGAGCGGGAGAAGGGAAATATACTGACCAATTTAAAATATGGCGTATATGAGGTGAATTATTGGATCTGGACAACAATGCAGAGTCTTCGGATGCTGGTGACAGGCAAGGTCAGTGTCAATGAGCTGTCCGGTCCGGTAGGGATTGTAAAGACCATAGGGGATACCTATGAGGAAAGCAAAAGTGACGGCGTTTTTTATATCTTTTTGAATATGCTGAATTTTTCTATTCTGCTAAGTGCAAATCTTGGTGTAATGAATCTGATCCCGCTTCCGGCTTTAGATGGCGGAAGACTGGTGTTTTTGATTGTTGAAGCAATCCGGGGGAAACGGGTAGATCCGGAAAAGGAAGGCATGGTTCATTTTGTAGGCATTATGATTTTAATGGGACTTATGGTGCTCGTCATGATCAATGATATCCGCAAGCTGTTTATTTAAAGCAGACGCTATGTCGATACCCTAACGCGTACAGAATGGAGGAAATTATGAAAAGAACACAGACAAAAACAGTGACAATCGGAGACAGGAAGATCGGCGGCGGAAATCCGATTTTGATCCAGTCTATGACAAATACAAAGACGGAAGATGTAAAAGCGACAACAGAACAGGTGAAAAAGCTTACAGCAGCCGGTTGTGATCTGATCCGCTGTGCGGTTCCCACCATGGAAGCTGCTCTGGCGCTTTCGGAGATCAAAAAACAGATTACAATTCCGCTGATTGCAGATATTCATTTTGATTATCGTCTGGCAATTGCCGCAATGGAAAACGGTGCAGATAAAATCCGGATCAATCCGGGTAATATCGGCAGCAAAGACCGTCTTAGAGCTGTTGTGGAAGCGGCAAAAGAAAGAAATATTCCGATTCGTGTAGGCGTCAACAGTGGTTCTTTGGAAAAAGAGCTGGTGGAAAAGTATCATGGCGTGACCGCAGAGGGAATTGTAGAAAGTGCCCTGGATAAAGTGGGAATGATTGAGGAAATGGGATATGATAACCTGGTGATCAGCATCAAATCTTCGGATGTACTGATGTGTGTAAAGGCGCATGAGCTGATCGCGGAACAGACGGATTACCCGCTTCATGTGGGGATTACAGAGGCAGGGACGATGATAAGCGGAAACATCAAATCTTCCATTGGCCTGGGATTGATTCTGCATCAGGGAATCGGAGATACGATCCGGGTTTCCTTGACAGGTGATCCTTTGGAGGAGATCAAATCTGCAAAGCTGATTTTAAGAACACTGGGTTTAAGAAAGGGCGGTATCGAGGTTGTATCCTGTCCTACCTGCGGAAGAACACAGATTGATCTGATCGGCCTTGCCAACCAGGTGGAAAATATGGCGGCGGATATTCCTCTGGATATCAAAGTGGCCGTTATGGGATGCGTAGTAAACGGACCAGGAGAAGCAAAGGAAGCAGATATCGGAATCGCAGGGGGGATCGGAGAAGGACTGATCATCAAACACGGAGAAGTATATAAAAAGGTTCCGGAGGAAAACCTGATTTCTGAACTGCGGCAGGAATTATTGCATTGGGGTGAGTAGTATGGCAAAGTCTTTTTTTGAGGTATTTCCAACCTTGACGGTCAATGATGAAATGAACAGACTTCTGTCTGAAATGGAGATTACAAAGGTAAGTGCGAATCGCAGTAAGACATCGATTCGCATTTATCTTTTCGGGACGCATTTGATACATAAAAATCAGGTGTTTTTTCTGGAGAAGGAGATTGCCAGACAGCTGTTTTCTGGTCATCGAATGGAAATTAAAATTATAGAAAAATACCGGCTTTCCAGTCAGTATACGGCAAAACGCCTTATGGATGTTTATAAAGACAGCATTGCGGCAGAGCTGAAAAATTATAGTCTGCTGCTTTATAATATTTATCGGAAAGCGGAGATTTCTTTTCCGGAAGAAAGTAAAATGACGCTGGTACTGGAGGATACTCTGATTGCAAAGGAGCAGGCAAAAGAGCTGATTGAAATTCTGGAGAAAATCATTTGTGAGCGGTGCGGTCTGGACTGCAGGATCGATCTGTCTTTTGGACAAAAAAGTGAAAATAAAAAGATTCAAAAAGCAGATTTTGTTATTGAACAGGAAATTCAAAATGTGATTCGGATGTCCGGAATGACAAAAGAAGAAGAGACTGCCAGAGAAACGGCAGAGACTCCGAAGGAAAGTGCAAAACCGGCAGAAGAGCCAAAACGCAAAATATTAAAAAAGAGCCCGGACAAAAAAATTTTTTCTTCCGGAAATTCGGATGTTATTTACGGCAGGGATTTTGATGAGGAATGTATTTCCATTGATAAGATCACAGGAGAAATCGGAGAGGTGGTCATCCGCGGGCAGATCATAGAACAGGATGCCAGAGAAATCCGTAATGAGAAAACGATCATCATTCTTTCTATTACGGATTTTACGGATACAATTGTATTAAAGATTTTCACGAAAAACGAATTACGGGATGAGCTGCTTGCGAATACGAAGAAGGGAGCGTTCTTAAAGATCAAGGGAGTTACTACCATTGATAAATTTGACAGCGAACTGACGATTGGTTCCATTTACGGCATCAAGAAGATTACGGATTTTCGGAGTACAAGAATGGATTATAGTCCCGTAAAACGTGTGGAGCTTCATTGTCATACGAAGATGAGTGATATGGACGGCGTATCGGATGTCAAAGATATTATCAAACGTGCCATGAAATGGGGACATAAGGCAATTGCAATTACCGATCATGGAAACGTACAGTCCTTTCCGGACGCAAATCATGCAGTCCCGAAGGATAGCGATTTTAAAGTGATCTACGGAGTGGAAGCTTATCTTGTGGATGATCAAAAATCCTTTGTGGAAAATGAAAAGGGACAGAGGCTTTCCGATACTTATGTTGTATTTGATATTGAAACAACCGGCTTTAATCCGAGGATGAATAAAATCATAGAAATCGGAGCTGTAAAGGTAGAAAATGAGAAGATAACAGAACGTTTTTCCGCTTTTGTAAATCCAAAGGTGCCGATTCCTTTTGAAATTGAGAAGCTGACCAGCATCAATGATGCCATGGTTATGGAGGAACGGGTGATTGAAGAGGTTTTGCCGGAATTCATGGAATTTTGCAAGGATGCTGTTATGGTAGCCCATAATGCGGATTTTGATATGAGCTTTATCAAATATAATCTGAAAGTAATGGGAATGGAAAAAGATTTTACCATTATAGATACGGTGGGACTGGCCAGAAAGCTTTTGCCTTCTTTAAACCGTTTTAAATTGGATACGGTGGCGAAGGCGCTTGGGATTTCTCTGGAGCATCATCACCGGGCTGTGGATGATGCCGAGTGTACGGCAGAAATCTTTTTGAAATTCATTAAAATGCTTAGGGACAGGGGAATCGATGGTTTGGATCAGCTGGGAGAATTCAGTGTCTCCACACCGGAAGCCATTGGAAAAATGCCGACCTATCATGCGATTATTCTGGCGGCAAATGATACGGGACGGGTAAATCTTTACCGGTTGATTTCCATGTCTCATCTGACCTATTTTAATAAACGTCCGAGAATTCCAAAGACAGAATATCTAAAGCATAAAGAAGGGCTTATCATCGGTTCTGCCTGTGAAGCAGGAGAATTGTATCAGGCGCTTTTGAACGGAAGGCCGGAGGAAGAAATTATCCGGTTGGTGAAATTTTATGATTATCTGGAGATTCAGCCGTTGGGGAATAATGCGTTTATGCTTGCAGACGAAAAATATCCGGTGGAGAAGGAAGCGGATCTGCAGGAACTTAACCGCAGGATCGTAGAGCTGGGGGAACAGTTTCAAAAGCCTGTGGCAGCCACCTGCGATGTGCATTTTCTGGACCCTGAGGATGAGGTTTACCGCCGTATTATTATGGCCGGAAAGGGATTTAAGGATGCGGATAACCAGGCGCCTTTATATCTTCGTACAACAGAGGAAATGCTGAAGGAGTTTGCATATCTGGGAGCAGAAAAGGCAGAAGAGGTTGTGATTACCAATCCAGGTAAAATTGCAGATCTGTGTGAAAAAATTTCTCCCGTCCGTCCGGATAAATGTCCGCCGGTGATCGAGAATTCCGATCAGCTTCTTCGGGATATCTGCCATAACAAGGCCCATGAGATGTATGGGGATAAGCTGCCGCCGATTGTGGAGGAGAGATTGGAGCGTGAACTGAATTCTATTATATCCAATGGCTATGCCGTTATGTATATTATTGCCCAAAAGCTGGTATGGAAATCCAATGAGGATGGTTATCTGGTGGGCTCACGAGGCTCAGTCGGTTCTTCTTTTGTGGCGACGATGTCCGGAATTACAGAAGTGAATCCCCTGCAGGCTCATTATCTCTGCCCCAACTGCCATTACAGTGATTTTGATTCGCCGGAGGTAAAAGCGTTTTCCGGAAGAGGCGGATGTGATATGCCGGATAAAAAATGCCCTGTCTGTGGTAAGCCTCTGGCAAAAGAGGGATTTGACATACCCTTTGAAACTTTTCTCGGATTTAAAGGAAATAAGGAACCGGATATTGATCTGAATTTTTCCGGAGAATATCAGAGTAAGGCCCATGCGTATACAGAAGTTATTTTCGGTTACGGACAGACCTACCGTGCCGGAACCATTGGAACACTGGCGGATAAAACAGCATTTGGATATATTAAGAATTATTTTGAAGAAAGAGGTATTCACAAGCGGAATTGTGAAGTGGGACGGATCGTACAGGGGTGTGTGGGCGTCCGCAGGACAACCGGACAGCATCCCGGCGGTATTATTGTACTTCCGGTAGGAGAAGAGATCAATTCCTTTACGCCGGTACAGCATCCGGCCAACGATATGAGCACGAATATTGTTACGACACATTTTGATTACCATTCCATTGACCATAATCTGCTGAAGCTGGATATACTGGGACACGACGATCCGACCATGATTCGTATGCTGCAGGATTTGACGGGATTAGATCCTCAGAAGATCCCTCTGGATGATGCTTCGGTTATGTCCTTATTTAAAAATACGGATGCCCTTGGCGTTACGCCGGAGGAGATTAACGGTTGTCCCCTTGGCGCTCTTGGAATACCGGAGTTTGGTACGGACTTTGCCATGCAGATGGTTATTGATGCCAAACCCCAGGAATTTTCCGATCTGATTCGGATTTCCGGTCTTTCCCATGGAACCGACGTATGGCTGGGCAATGCCCAGACGCTGATCGAAGAAGGAAAAGCAACGATTTCTACGGCAATCTGTACTCGTGATGATATTATGGTGTATCTGATTCACATGGGCTTAGACAGTGAGCTTTCCTTTACGATTATGGAATCCGTGCGAAAGGGAAAAGGATTAAAGGAAGAGTGGGAGAAAGAAATGACGGCCCATGGAGTGCCGGACTGGTATATCTGGTCCTGCAAAAAAATCAAATATATGTTTCCAAAGGCCCATGCGGCTGCTTATGTTATGATGGCCTGGAGAATTGCTTATTGTAAAGTATTTTATCCGCTGGCTTATTATGCAGCGTATTTCAGTATCCGTGCCACAGGGTTCAGTTATGAATTGATGTGTCAGGGAGAGGAACGTCTGCGGTATTTTATGAGAGATTATGAAAGGCGTAAGGACAAGCTGACTAAAAAAGAGCAGGATACATATCGGGATATGCGAATTGTACAGGAAATGTATGCCAGAGGATTTGAATTTCTGCCGTTGGATGTTTACTGTGCAAAAGCAACCCGCTTTCAGATTATAGAGGGAAAGCTGATGCCGTCCCTTGGCACAATTGAAGGTATGGGAGAAAAAGCGGCAGAGGCAGTGGAAGAAGCCGCAAAGGATGGAGCCTTTTTATCAAAAGATGATTTCAGGCAGAGGACAAAAGTGAGTAAGACAGTGATTGATCTTATGGTGGAGCTTGGAATTCTTTCGGATCTGCCGGAATCCAATCAGCTGTCGCTGTTTGATTTTGCAGGATAAAAAATAGAAA
>CANODN010000135.1 GCA_947564765.1 uncultured Roseburia sp.
AAGCACCTAATATTTCTGCAAATTCCAATGCATTATCTTTATCATTCCATTGTCTTTTCTTATTTTTAACTGCTCTAAATAAGAATCTCTCTTTATCTCCATAAATGCGCTCCTTGTTTTTGTGCTTATGCACATTTTTTAGTAATTAAATTTTAGCATACTGTCAGCCAGAATGCAATTTACACTACTATTTTGTTATACATTGCACGCTTTTATGTAATAAAATTCTCACTTCCGATACCGATTCAAACAAGCAAACACCTCCTGCTTTCTCGGCATCGCAAACCCCACAGGAAGATATTTCCCACCATAAATCCCCTGCATTCCTTCTTTCTCAACGATATGAAACACCGTCTCCACAATCTCCTGCAGCGTTTTCCTTCCGCCGGAGAGATTCTGCAGCACATATTTTAAAATCTGCCCAAGCATCACTACCTGCTCTGTATCCGCCAGCTGTTCCACATAGCGAAGATCCACCGTCTCCCTGTCTATGGAAAGAGCATCCTTTCCCATAGTCTTTATCTTCATCCGGTCCCTGCCCCCTGCTTTTGACGAAAACAGCACTCTCTGAAAATCCGGCTGATCTGCCGGTTTCAATGCTGCAAGCTCCAACGGAAAATGAGAAGCCTCCTGTTTGGCAAGGTCAGTCACATCTACCGGCACATACCGGTTCATTTGAATCACAGTATCTGCTTTATGAAAATAAGAACCACAGCTGCCCGCCACCAAAACTGTAGAAATTCCAAACCGCTCATACAATTCCTCTACCCGGTCAATAAACGGCGTAATCGGTTCGCAGTCCCGGTTTACCACCCGCTGCATCAGCTCATCTCGAATCATAAAATTCGTTGCCGACGTATCTTCGTCAATCAAAAACACATCTGCTCCGGCCTCGATTGCCTCTATCATATTTGCAGCCTGAGAGGTACTTCCGCTGGCATCCTCCGTAGAAAACGCTTTTGTGTCCCTGCCGTTTGGCAGCATCCCGATAAACATGGAAATATCTGTTTTCTTCACGCTGCGTCCGTCCTCTGCCCGAATCTTTACCGCCGTTTCATCTGTAATCACAAATTCCCTGCCGTCTCCTGCAATGTGATTGTAAACTCCTGCCTCAAGGGCTTTTAACAGCGTAGATTTCCCATGATAGCCGCCGCCCACCACAAGGGTAATTCCTTTCTTGATTCCCATTCCCTTCACTTCACCTGCGTGAGGAAGATGCATCGTCACCTCCATAGATGACGGAGCCTCAAATTTTACCGCGTTTTTCATAGGCTTATCCGATACGCCGGTGGCCCTTGGCAGAACAGCGCCGTTTGCCACAAAAGCAATCAATCCCTGCTTGTGCAGTTCCTCCCGAATCGTCTGCTGGTCATCGGAAAGATGCATCACATCGCTGACCTGCTTTTTGGAATATGCCTTCTCATACAAAGATTCCCGAATGCACTCCGGCAGAAAAGAAAACAGAATTTTCTCTAATTCCCTGGCATTGACCGTTCTTCCGTTTGCCGGAAATCCGATTTCCAGACAAAACACAATTTTTCCGGTTCTTTCTTCAATCTGACATGCACTTCGCTCTAAAATCTTCTGCCCCGGCCGGCTGACCGCAATCATACCGCTCTTTCCGGAACCCTTAGCCTGAAAAGAAAAACCCTCTGCCTTCTGGTAAAAACGGCGGATCAGCATATCCTGCAGCGCTGCTCTCCGCCATGCATTGCAATAGTACTCTTTCAAAAATCCGCTCTCTGCTCCGGAAACAATCACACTCACCTTTGACGGAGACGCAAAGGGATCTCCCTGTACATGGTCAATGGACAAAATGTACCCCGGAAACCGATAAGCTCCCGCAGTCTCTTTATACGCCGGATACCCCCGTCTGTCTATTTTTTGCAACAATTCTCTGAGATCTTCTGCTCTTTTCATCCAACTTCACACTTCCTTTCTTCTTAACTGCGCTTCTTTTCAGCGCATAAAGGGATGCCCGAAGGGCATTTCTTCTATTTAACTGCACATCTTTTCAGACACGCCCAAGCTCCTGCAGCAACTCCCGTTTCCGGCTCCCAATCAAAAGCTGGCTGCTATACAGCAAATACCGCTCACAGCTATATTCCGCCAGAAAAGCCGCAGCTCCTTTACTGACCGTTAGCTCTGTAACAAACACCACCATTTCCTCTCCTGCCTCAAATGCCTCTTCCATAAAATCAAATGCAAATTCCAGAGCTTTTTCCGCCGCCTCTTCCGATTCCTCCAGCCGCATCCTCTGCTGCTCAAAAAACCTTCTGCTCCAGGCAAAAGCCTCCTCCAAAGATTTTGCCCCTTCCGGCGGCCTGCCCTCTTTCAGCAGCGCCGTCAGTCTCTGAACCCTTTCTTTTTCCTCTTTATCCGTAAACCCGTCTTTTTCCCTTTTCCAAAAATCTTCCGAAAGTGTCTTAAGACGCCGTTCATACGCCGCCTGAAAATCACTTTCCGCATCTGTTTCCTTCCTCCAGGATTTCAGAAAATCAAAATAGGCATCGGTAACATTCTTTTCAAAAAACGTCTTTTGAAAATAGGTAAACAATCCGTCAAGCAGCAGATTGACAACGCTCAACCGTTCGTCAAACCCTGCCTCATAAATTCTTGCAAATACAGCCGGTTTTACTTTTCCCTGCAAAATCTCATCAATGCCGTAGTCATCCTGATATTTCCGGTATAAATCCACATAAGCGGCCACATCCTCCGCAACATCTTTGTGATGCAGATACTCGTATACGATTTCTTTTGAAACAGGAAGATGTAATGTTTCATAGCTATAGAGCAAATGACTGAAATCCTCCCAACCTCTCGCTGTCACATATTCCATTCCGTCTACATCTGCCTCTACTCTGTAAAAATTTTTCGGCCTAAGTTTCAGATAACTCAGCAATGCGCCGTGCAGCTTTCTGTTTCTGGCATATTCACAAAAAACTTTATAATCCGCCTCCACAGAAATACTCCGCACCCGGTCTAAAGTCACCATATCAAATTCCCGCACGGACCGGTTATACTCCGGCGGATTTCCGGCTGCCACAATCAGCCAGCCCTTCGGCACACTCTGATTGCCGAATCGTTTACACTGTAAAAACTGCAGCATAGTAGGAGCCAATGTCTCCGATACGCAGTTAATCTCATCAATAAATAAAATCCCTTCCGAAAGTCCCGTTTCTTCCATTCTTTCATACACACTGGCAATGATTTCGCTCATGGTGTATTCCGTAACGGAATAGGATTTTCCCTGAAACTGTTTTTCTTTAATAAAAGGCAGTCCCACAGCGCTTTGTCTGGTATGATGCGTAATCGTATAAGACACCAGAAGGATTTCACATTCCTTTGCAATCTGCTCCATAATCTGTGTCTTGCCGATTCCCGGAGGTCCGATCATAAGAATCGGACGCTGTCTGACAACGGGAATCTTATATTCCCCCTCTGCGTCTTTGGCCAGATAAGTCAATACCATATTTTTAATCTCTTCTTTTGCCTGTTTGATATTCATGCATCCATTCCTCCGGTTCTAATTTCAGGCGCATCGCCCAGGGCGGTACTGCCGTTTCCTCGTAATCCTCCAAAAACAAAAAAGCCGTTTTATACTCCGGTTTCTTCCCCGGATAAATCCCCTTTCCGTCTGTAAAATACAACAGACCGTCAGGACATTTCATCTCTCCCTGATTTTGTAACATCTCCACATAAGAAAAAGCCGGACGAAAATCCGTTCCGCCTCCTCCTGCAATCTGCAATTCCCCGATCAGCCCTTCAAACTCCCCTGTGCTGCGAATATGCACCGCCTTTTGCACCTGATCGTCGCATTGTAAAATCCAGATCGAACAAGTCTCAAAAAAACGGTTTTTCTGGGAAAGTATGGAACAGGTCTCTTGTAAAAATCCTTTTACCAGCTCGCCGCTGGTGGAATAACTGGTATCAATTACAATCACAAACTCCCGGATCTTTTTGGTTTCTCTTGTTTCCAACGGTTCAATCAGCGGCAGGTTTCCGTATAGCTGCAGCCCATAGGCATAATACCCCAGTTCAAACTCGTCCAAATCCAAATGGGGTTCCTCCCAGAGAACCGTAAATTTCTTCAAAAAGTCACTGTAATTTCTTCTGTTTTTCGCCGCCTGCATCTGAGCTCTGAAAAGTTCTTCTCCCTCTTCCTGCTCATCTCCTCTGCGGCTCTGTTCCAGCGTCACCTGTCTGGCTGTCTTGTCCCAGTTCTGCATGGTCTGTATGCAGACAGGGGTATCCGTTTCCTTTTCCGTAGGCCAGAATCTGTGATCGTCTGTATGAAATTCCTTTTCCAGTCCGCAAAGTTCTTCTTCCGGTTTTTCCTTCAGCCAGCGATAAATCACTGCTGCAGAAATCCCTTTTCTTTCCTTATTTTTGCCGCATGGCATTACGGTATCCCCGCAAGGGGGCTTCTGTTTCAAAGCATCATACGTATGTATCCTAAGCCAGCTTAAAATCCGCTTTGTACAGTTTTTCTCCATGGAATCAATGACCATTTCCACGGCAATGTCACAGGCAATATTCCAAAGCCTTCGGTCTCGTCTGCCTGCCAGCCAGAGATGCCGGAACACACAGTGGAGAACGGCATGAAGATAAGCTCTTTCCAGAAAAAATGCATTTTTCCGGAAAATACGAAACAATGGCTCTGTGGCATAGTACATATACACGCCGTCTGTGGCAAAAGTGAGCAGCCCTTCCATTTTCCGATAGGCAAGCACCGACAATGCCGGCTCCATATAGCGCAGTTCCATGTAAAGCTCATGACGAATGAAGGTGAGAATTTTTTCGGATAATTTTTCTTCCTCCGATATGGGATCAATCTGCTGACTGTCAAAAATCAAACTCATACCGGCTCCTCCTCTCTTCCCTCCCGGCTGCCGCAAGCCGCAGCAGCTCCGCCGCGCCTTCGGTCCATTCCGCCTCGGCCGCCTCCCTGACACAGGCCGCAAGGCTTTCTCCATATAACAGTTTTTCCTTACACAAAAACCGCAGCGCTTTGAGATTTCTCTGCCCCACCAAAAAAGATGCGCACCGGGCTATGTGTGTTTTCAGATAATCCTGATAAATCTCTTTTTGTACGTCTGCCAATCCATATGAGTATTGTAACCGATTCAATGCCATTTTGAAAAGAGTATTCTCCGATTCCTCCACGCAGGCCTGCAAAAAGACAGCGTCATAACCCGAAAAATCCACTTTTCCATCCTGGAAGCACTGTCTGGCCCGAAAACCTTCTCCTGTAATACTTCTTCCAAACAAGTGGGCCGGAGCTATTTCGTCATAAGATTCATAATATTCCGGATAAAGGAGTATTGCATCGGTTTTATTTCCGTTTTGAAAACAAACCTCTATCGAGGAAGAAATCTGACTTAATATCTTTTGAATCCCGCTTTTTTCACCTGCCGGACACCGCAGAAAAATCTTCTGCAGGGACAATGTATTCATAAATGCATCGCTGCCGATTGTATGAACCGCCGCTCCCATATGCAGCTGTTCCAACTGCCTGCAGTCATAAAAAGCACAGCTCCCGATTTCTTCCACCGTATCCGGCAATAGAACCTCTTCCACTGTATTTTTACACAGCTCCTGCAAATATGGCTCAAAGCCTTCTTCCTCCGATATCATTTCTTCCTGATATTCCTCTTTGGGCAGATGCATTTTAGGTGCAAAACAATACGGGGCAATTTCCACGCATGGATGCCCCGCAATTTTCGTTGGTATAAAAACCTGTGGAGATGTCCCATAGATCCGCAGAATTCTTGCACCGCCGTCTTTGCGTTCCTGCCAGAGTATGCGGTATGTCTGTGTCTGCTCCATATTGATTCTCCTTTGTTTCATTATTTTTATCTGTTCATTTATCCTCTTTCACAACTTAATCTGTCGTTTAGAATATAAACATCATTCCAAATTCTCCTCACCAGATCTTACTCTGCGCTTCTGCATTAAGCACATATTCTCCCTTCTTTATAACATTCAAAAATATATTCCCGGGACTGATAGTAAAAATCTGTATTATAATTTGAAATGGCATCATCAATCCAT
>CANODN010000136.1 GCA_947564765.1 uncultured Roseburia sp.
ATCACACGCTTAACGTAACCAAAGATGAGCTTTCGCAGGCAAATCATACCCTTAGCATTACCAAAGATGAGCTTTCGCAGACAAATCACACGCTTAACGTAACCAAAGATGAGCTTTCGCAGGCAAATCATACCCTTAGTATGACAAAAGATGAGCTTTCGCAGGCAAATCATACCCTTAGTATGACAAAAGATGAATTAGCTCAAAAAGACAAAGAAATTGCCTCCCTAAAAAGTCAACTGGCAAAATTACAAATCACTTCATAGAAACGCTCTGCAGCTACGGATGACATAAAACTGCTTTTCAAAAAAGTGTACTGTATTTGCACATTAATTGTGTGGAACACAGTACACTTTTCTTTCATTCTAAAACGAATATGATTACCGTATCTGGGACAAAATATTGGGATCTTTTATTTTATGATCCTCCGCAAACAAAAGAATTTTTGACATAATCTCCGCCGTTTTCGGATCGTCGTCTACAAAGGGAAGGAAAATCCGTCCTCTGTGCTGGGCATGGACCGGTACGACAAACAGCATGGCATTGCCGATTTGATGTACCACACCGCTTCCCAGATGCACCGTATACTGTCCCAGCGTTCCGTCGATGATTGCATGATTCCCCTCCAGACGGACATTTTTTGTCTGAAACAGGGAAAGGCTGCATTCCACAATCGCCTTTCGCATTTCAATCGTAGAATGACTTGTCTCCGGATCGACGCCGCCTGCATGGGCAACGCTGACAGCCAGATCTACATCCCGCATCACCTCGCTGTATATCACATCCGGCACTTCCTTTATCTTAAGGGGCTCTCCTGTTTTCCGATCCGAAAATACCACCCATTCCAATGTGGGCGCCTCTGCGTCGCTGGGTGAAAACCAGTCTGCCATGGCATAGATACGGGCAACGATATTTTCCTTATAATAAATTTTCTGCAGACCGTCGTCATAATCTGCCACCCAGCGACGGCCTCTAAGCGTCCCCACTGTTTTCTGAGGCCAAATCTGATTGCCGGAAAACAGCATAGATCTTTCTTTTTCCAGCTCCTCCTCCAGTTTCACGTAAAGCTCCCGAAAGACCTGCTTAAAGGGCTGCCGGATCTGCTTTTCAAACAGCATCCTCTGGTATTCGTGCCAATGTCCGCTTTCATATAAATCAAAGGGATGCGCAATAAATATCTGATCTCCCGGCTTTACCGGCGTAACCCTGCCGGACACATCCGTAATGCCTTCTTTTGTCAAAAATCCAAGGACTGCCTTTTTGTTTCTGTCTCCTTTTACAATCAGCGTTTCCGTAACCGGCCGTGCCACCGGATTTTGATACAGCTCTAAAAACTCCCATACCTCAAAGGGTGTTTTATCCTCCATTGCCTGTTCCATCATCTGTTTTGTCCGGCTGTACTGCGCTTTTAATTCTTTGCATACCTGCTGGAATTTCTGCACGGTTTCATGCTTTTTGTATTTTGCGGGAACGGACTTTAGCATCTTTTCTCCTTTTCTGCACTTTACCGCACTCTTTCCGTTTTCGTCTACAGACACCATAAGCTCGATTTCTTCCACCGGCTGCCAGTCAAAGTATTCCTTCGACTGCTCCACAAGCTTTCCTTCCATTCGCAGAACCAGTCTGGTTACGTCTGTAAATCCTGCGTTTACACTTAAATTGCCAAGGGCAATTTCTGCCGCCCTTCCTTCGCTGGCTCTCCTTTGGGCTCCGAACTGCCGGCTTTCTTTTTTGTATTTCTGAATAAACTGGTAACGGTCCAAAAGCTCTTCTTCCCGTTTCGTTTTCCCGGCAGGAAGGGGAAGAAGTCCTATACTCATCAGAAGATCTTTGTTCCGCTTTGCATTGATTTCTGCCTTTAACGCTTCCTTTTCCACATTTCCAAGGGCAGCATCCGCATATTTTCTTGCTCTTGTGTGAGCGGTTCCGGTGGAGGAATATTTCGCTGCATCATAGAGCAGTTTAAAATTCTTTTCTCCTACATTTTTGTATGCCTCAAAAAACCAGTGAATATCAAATGCTCCGTCTTTTAATTCTTCCGGAGAAAGAGGCGTATATTTCGCAACGGTTGAAGTCACCTGCTCGTCAAGCCTCTCGCTGGTATGTGCCATAAAATAGTAACAGGCGCTGGCAAATCCCGGCAGCTTGAGATATTCTTCAACCATCGGAATCCACTGCTGGGCATACATGGCCAGCTCCACAAGACGTTTTTTTGTAATATCCGTGCCTTTCAAAGCTTTTTTCAAATCTTCTGCCGTTTCCTCCGGTTTTGGCACACAGACTTTTAATAGATGACTTAAAACGGATTTCCGGTCATTGTCGGAAGTATAATAGCTGTACCCCCGCTGCAGCGGATCTTTGCCCAGCGCTGTTAAAATCTGTATCATATAGTCAATGCCGTAAATCATCCAAATCTTATGGGTTGCCTTAGAAAAAGGCGTCGGCTGCTCGCCCCGTTTCAGCTCTACGCTTAAAACAAGGGGAATCAATTCCCGATACAGCTCATGGGCAAAGACCATTTCCGGCCTCTCTCTGAGTCCATCAAAGCGATACTTTCCGTCTGCCGGCTGAATCGCATTCCAGCCAAAAAACGAATTCAGCCCGTAAATTCTGGCATTTCTCGATGATACTGCGCCCTTCTGCTCCACAGTGCTGACCGGTTCCAGTAAACTTCCCAAATCCGAAAAGGTAAAAACAGTCTTATAAAATAAATCTTTATCCCAGATTCCTTTCACATAGCATTTAACATAAGCGGAAAGATCCAGATAATGATGTCCGCTGTTTTGATCATAAGAATAACGGCTCCGCTCCCTGCCTTTTTGTTCCAGATAATGCTGCTGTAACCGAAACTTTAAAGAAAAAGCGCTGCCCCAGTCTTTTTCCTCTCCTAGAAAAAGCCACTGAATCGCCTCTGTAAAAACCGGCAGCTCCGCTGTTCGTTTCGTATAAGTAACGGTTTCTCCGTTCCACTGTTTTTCGGAAACAGGAAAAATATCATTGGAAGTATCCAGTACCGATACATATTTTGCCACTGCACACAGGGCAAACTGCGCCTTTAAATAGTCCGGTACATACTGATCGAACAATGTGAAAATCACCGTCTCCACCTGATTCATATAGGAAAGTCCTGGCAGAAGGTTCTGGAAAGGCGGCTTTTTCAGCATACCCTTTCCGAATACTTTCTGATACAGCTTTTTATTATAATCGTAAAATCCTCTCTGACGGCAGCAGCGAAGATACAGCATTGTTTCAAGCAAAAGCTGCGGATCGTTTATTTCTGCTTTATAAAAATCTTCCCACATTTCCCGAAATGGATACGCATCCAAGGGCTTAGCATCCGGATCGTTATGAATATAACGGCTTTTTTCCAGACGGTTCCCCAGCAGTTCATCGCTGTCCCATGCCGTTTTGTATTCTAACGTGCCGTTTGCCTGAATCACCTCATCCAATTTCTTGCATACACGAATGCATGCACCCTCTCCATAGACAAACAACTTACCTGCCTGGCCTGCATCTGCTTCGATCGGAGGAAGAATCCATTTTTTGTCTACATCATATAATCCATAGCCCGGCGTATTTAAAATATCCTGCGCCGCACTCTCTTTTCCCAAAAGCTCTTCAAGCAGCACCTCTTCCTTCCCGGTAGGCTCTGTTAATGTGTGAAGGTGCGGAATCACCTTTGTAAAATATTCCCCGTCTTCTTTTTTCAGCTGCAGGGCAAGATCCAAAGCTCCCATGTGGCACTCTTCGGATTTTGCAAGGAGAAGTCTTTCCACACATCCAACTAACCCTTCTTTGCTCTGTTTCCGCAAAAGGGAAAGTACGCCCTTACGCCCTTTTTTATATTTCAGATTCTGTTCGATTTGTACAAAATCATCTTCGGAAAGCTCCATATCATTTACCAGACGATATGCCTCTTCATTTGTACTCTCTTCCGCATTGTGCAAAAGCTCGAATAAAACTTTTTTTCTCGCCTCACTCGACGGGCGGTAAAGCAGCACCCGTGCGACAGCTGACCTTGACGCACCATAATAAGAATATCCCTCTCCCTGTCCCACCAGAGGAATAAAGCCTGCCGCCTCATCCAATACTTCCTCATCCTGCAGCATCCACGCAATCAGACACAAGCGCGCGGCAACGGCCGACTGGCTCATCGTCACCTGATACCAGGGGAAAATGCAGGGAGAAAGCGTCAGTCCTTTTTTGGGAATCTTCTTTAGAATCTCTTTTAAAATATCATAACTCCTTTTTGCCTCTTCTCTGTCCAAAAACAATTCCTCTACCGCCATGTTCTTTGGCTTAACCACCTTCGTATTCCGAGAAGAAACATATCCGCCGTTTTCCTCTTTGACAAGCCGGTAAAAATGCGAATTCACAGACTCTATAAAGCCAGGCAGATAGCATGCCACAAGATCCAGGTCATCGGAATACTGAAAAATAATTTCTTTCGACGCCTGCATCTTTTCTTTTTCACTTTCCAGGGAGCGGACAAAATAAGACGCCGTCATTTTCTGATGCTTTGTGCCGTGGGCAATCAAATTTAAAACTGCTGCAACAGCGTCTTTGGCATCATAAAAGCCCTTTGCCCAAAGAGCGCAGCTGATCGCAACAGAATCTTCCGTATCAAGCTGCCTCTCACAGAAATCCGAATCTCTAAGGCACTGCCCCATAAGGCGCAGCAGCTTTTCCGTAATCCTTTCTGTACTTTTTTCATCAAAAATCCCAATCCAGGTACTGACAGCGCGTTTTACAGAAGAATAACGGATTAAATTGTTTTCCTCAATCACAGAGAAGAGATGCAGGAAAGCCTCCGGCCGTCCAGCGTCCATGTTCTCGCAGACTGCCTGCCTTGCTCCCTCCTGCAGTCTTGCCGCCAGAAGGAATTTTCCAAGGACATCATAAAGCCCTTCGTTTCTGCTCATTACAATTCCCCGAATCAGCTCATGGCTGATCATTGCCGTATTTCCCTCGCCTAAGAGAATGTCCTTCACTGCCTGAATCGTTTTTTCATTTCCCCGGTCAATCTGAGCCGTCAATACATCTGCATATGCAAAATATTCGTTTCGGGCATGGTCGTAAATTTCCGGTTCTGCATGCCCCGTTAAAAGATCCGAAAGAGCTGTCTGATAAAAGTCCAGTCTTGCATAAGCCCTAAGCAGCCTTACGCTCTGCTCTGTAAAGGGCGCATAGCTGTCGGAGCGGAGACTTCTCCGGTACCAGCCTGCCGTCATTTGATATTGGTTCATCTGATCCAGGGCAAAATAAAACTCTTCCCGGTATTCCTCCGGCACACAGACTTTTATCAGATTTTGAAATTCCCCTTTGTATAATTCACTTAAGGTTCGGTAAGTCCCCCGCTCTAAAAGCCGGCGGATATAGCGGCAGGCCTCCTGGGGTATCGTATAAGAATAAACATCCGGCAGCATGTCTTTTTCCCTTTTGGAAAGATGCCCGCCCCGTTCTTTGATTTGATTTACCCATGTTTCCGTTATTTTTCTTCTTGTCTGATATGTAAATTCCGGCATTGCTCTATCCCTCTTCTCCTTTCGAACTCTATTTTACTTAGACCATTGCATTTTATTTCACCACCCGGAAAGCATCGTAAGCCTGACCAATGTAAAGATCATATTGTCTGTCCAGGCAATGGTATCTGTCAATTCTGTCAACTCTTCTTCTCCTGCAAATACACGGTAAATTCCGTCTTCAAAGCATTGCATGGTATTTTCGACTGCCTCTTTTACGTCGGCATCACTGCCGCCGCGCAGTCCAAAGGATATTTTTCCCCGCGGGGCCTGGTCTGCAATATCTTCTTTTGTCAAAAAAGACAGCATCTGCCCTTCGTCTTTTCTTGCATTGTATTCTTTTACCAAAAGCTCTGTCAGTCCTGTCAAAAGTTCCTGCAGCGTCTTTGGCTTTTGATCCAGAAAAAAAGGAACAGCTTCCAAATCCCTGCTTTTCTGCTTTCCCAGCTTTTTCATTTGCTTGGTCAATAATATCTTGTCCTTG
>CANODN010000137.1 GCA_947564765.1 uncultured Roseburia sp.
TGGGAAATCACCTCACGCCAGGTTTCGTAAGGGATCACGTTTAAATCCGGAAATTCCTCCTTCAGCTTTCCTGCATGGGAAGGCGTTCTGCTGCAGGCGGTTACGGAAACATCTGCATATTCATACAGATACTTCAGCGCCAGCACAGCCGTCTTTCCGCTGCCGATGACTAAAATGCGTTTTCCGGCAATGCCGCATGCCGCCTCTAACTTCCGGATGCCGATTGCGCTTACAGACAGAGGTTTCTCGCTGATTTTCAACTCCGTTTTCACACGCTTTGCGCAGGTAACTGCATCCCGTACGATTTTATTCAGCTCTTTGCCGCTGTATCCCATTGTCCTGGAATACGCAATCGCCTCTTTGACCTGCCCTAAGATCTGGTCTTCTCCCAGCACCATAGACTCAAGCCCTGCCGCAATGCGAAACAGATATGCAACAGCATCTTCACCTGCCAGCTCAGTCAGATAAGCGCTCAAATCCACCTCCGGAAACATCTCCTCATAAATCTGCCGTATTTTCCCTCTCTGCGCCTCCTGCTCATACATATAAAAAATTTCACTCCGGTTGCAGGTGGAAAGCACCATGCACTGGGTAACACCCGCCCGCTCCGCTTTCTGGAAAAACGCAAGTTTTCCTGCATCGGTAAAAGATATTTTATCCCGGATATCCATTTGTGCATTTTTATAATTGATTCCTGAAAACCCAAACTGCATGGGAAATCTCCCCTCCTGACTGCCAAAATGATCTTTTCTTATTTTATCTTCTATTCATTTTTTTGTCTATAAAAACCTTACAGAGCGACAGAGCCGGAAATCTGCAAACAAGATTCCCGGCTCTGTTTTGTCTTAAAATAGAAATGGATTACTGCCTGATATCCACATACCCCAGTGCAAGAGAAGAATCGCTAAATTCCATTCCTCCACAGGTATCCAGATTCAGATACAGACGGTCCAGTTCCTCTTCTGTCACAATCCAGCCCATATGCACGGTTTTTGTTTCTCCCGGCAGAATGCTGTCGATATAATTCTTATGCTCTTCTCCTCCAAACACATCATAATAATACATTTCCCAAAAAGAGGACAATCCTCTGTTGCATGCATTGGTCCATGCATCGCCTTCCTGCGGCTCCTCATAATAGGCTTCGGAAAACATCTGCATCTGTCCGTCTTTCTTTGCAATTCTCTCCAAAGTACCCACAAATAATACGTCAGAAAGCGCCTCTTCTCCCTCATTGGTATATTCCACTGTGACATATACCAATTTCTGGGCTGCCTGTCTGGAACGAACAACCTCGCTCAAAGAGTCTGCGTCTCCTTCTTTGATATACTGGATATCCGCCGGCAGCAGACGGCCGTTTTCATCGGTCTCATTTTTTAACTCCTCATCCACAAGCGCCGGATTCAGCAGAGAAAGATCATCCGCCACCTGCACGTCTTTTACTTTCAGCGTAAGCCCTTCCTGTCCTGACGGAAAACTTTCCCCGACTGCATGAGTATTCGCCATTTTCTCTTCGGGAATCGTACGGTTCTCTTCCAAATCGGCGTCCGCATACTGCTCGTTTGCCTCTGCGATCTCCTGATATTCGCTCCAGTTGTATGCGCTTATATTAGCGGCGCCCTCTCCCTCACCCACAGGAACCAGCTTAACGCCCTCTGCAATTTTCATTGCCTCTTCTTTTGTCACATCCGACGCCGCATACATTTCCAGCACATAATGTACGTCTGTATATGCCACGTAAATACGCTGGTTAAAAGAAATATCATCTTCATACAGATGCGGCATTTCCAGATAGACGCCCTCATATCCGTTTACCGTAAAATTCTCGCTCAAACTGACGTCGTCGTGCCGTACTTCAAACTGCTCGTCTCCGGTATCCATTTTATATAAAACAAGGGATACGCCGCCTTTTTGTAAATCTGTTTCATAGCTGTATTTTCCTTCTTCTGTCTGCACCATTCCCTCCGGCACGTAGCCGACTTCCATTTTGACATCGGAAATTTCCAAAGGCGCCTTTTTTGTATCGTCCTCGCCTGTGATTTTTACCTCTACGCCGTGGGCTCCCGTCGGTTCCTGGGTAAGCCTGTAAGCTCTGACTCCTGCATATACCGTTGTTCCAAAAAGCAAAACCGCGGCAATGGATGCGGCAATTGTTCTGCCCACTGTTTTTCTTCCTCTCTGAAACTGCGGATGCTCTGTTTTTACCTGTTTTTCTACTTCCCGTTCGATCATTTCCCTCATCTCCTTTGGCATTTCCGGAAATTCATATTTCAAATCTTCTAATCTCATATTGCTCCTCCTTGCCCAAATCCAAATCTGCAATTTCTGTCCCTTCCTAAGCTATATACCTGTACTGACTGCCTGCTCTAATTCGCTGCGCAGCCTTTCCCTTGCCCGCATGAGCCTGTTTTTGACTGCGCTTTCCGTCACATCCAGTATTTTTGCCGTCTCTTTTACGCTGTAACCCTCCAGATAATACAACGTGACGCAGATTCGGCTTTCCTTCGGCAGCTGACTGACTGCCTCATACAAATCAGAATAATCCTCCGGCCATACGGCTTCCTGGTTTTGATATTCTTCCAAAGACACAATATTTTTCTGTTTCCGCATAATGGCATAGCATTCATTGATCACGATTCTGATCAGCCATGTTTTTGCATAGGAATCCTTCCGCAGCGTATGTAAATTCGTAAATGCTTTTACAATCGCCTCCTGTATTGCATCTGCGCAATCCGCATCATTGTATAGCAGCGTCTTCGCCACATGGTACAGGGTATCTTCCGATGCAATGATAAGTTCTCCTAACTGTTCCTTTTTCATAATGTCCTTTCTGTCTGCTGTTTGCTGTTTGTACGGCAGGTCTGCCGTTTTGCCGGCCGGCATTCGTTTTTGTTTACATAGATTAGATGTTTGAAATCGGCAAATGGTCTCTCTTTTTTTCATAATTTTAAACCATTTCAGCAAATTTTTCTATTGACATGTTGGTTTACAAGATGTAAACTATATATAAGTTTACATCTTGTAGTCCACTTTTTAAAACGAAAGGAGTTTCTCATGGCAGAATACAGACTAGGCGACGCAGAAATGCAGTTTGCAGAAATCATATGGGAGAGGGAACCTATATCCTCCGGAGAATTGGTAAAATTATGTGCGGACAAACTAAACTGGAAAAAATCCACAACCCACACCGTCTTACGGCGGATTTGCGAAAAGGGCCTGTTCCAAAATCAAAACGGACTGGTACAGTCACTGGTGAGCAAGGAAGATTTTTTTGCAGGACAAAGTGAAAAATTCGTGGAAGAAACCTTTGACGGCTCACTGCCCCGGTTTCTGGCAGCATTTACCTCGCGGAAAAAGATTTCCGAAAAAGAAATCAAAGAAATTCAGAAAATCATTCAGGAAAATCAAAAGAAATAACAGGAGGGCGGCATATGGAATTTTTGTATCACATTTTTTCTCAAATACTTAATATGAGCATGACGGCGGGCGTGATCATCTGCGCCGTTCTTATCATACGCATTTTACTGCGCCGCGCTCCCAAAATTTTTAGTTATCTTTTATGGAGTGTCGTACTGTTCCGCCTGCTGTGCCCGGTTACTCTTTCCTCGTCTCTTTCTGCTCTGAACTTCTGGAAAGCTCCTGCGGCAGAAACCGAAACCACCGCTTTTCTTTCCCAAGCCGTACCGGACAACCCTGCGCTTTCGGAATTGCCGTCTGATTTCATCCATGACGCATCCGGCACTTTTATACAGCCCCAGTCTCTGGCGCCTTTGGCGGCGACGGCGGAGCCAAAAGCAATCGCCAAAAACCTTGCGTTTTTGATTTGCAGTTATATCTGGCTCCTTGGAATCCTGCTGATTACCGTCAATGGAATGATCAGCACCCTTCGCCTGAAAAAACGCCTTGCCGGCTCCTATTGCATAGAAAACAATATTTATATTACGGATTCTGTGGATACCCCTTTTACTATGGGAATCCTGTCGCCGAAAATTTATCTGCCGGAATTTTTATCCCACAGGGAAAAGCAGTTTATCATCCTGCATGAGCAGACGCATATCCGCAGAGGAGACCATATTGTAAAACTACTCGCATTTCTGGCCCTGACGATTCACTGGTTTAATCCTCTGGTATGGATTGCCTTTTGCATCGCAGAAAAAGATATGGAAATGTCCTGTGACGAAACGGTGATGAAAAAAATGAAAGAAGATATCCGGGCAGAATATTCCACTTCCCTGCTGTGCCTTGCCACAGGAAAAAGAATCATCCGGGGAACGCCCCTGGCCTTTGGAGAAGGAAATACCAAAAGCAGAGTCAAAAATATTATGCATTACAAAAAGCCCGCCCTTGTCATGGTCTGCATTGCCGCTGTTTTGGTATGCGTATGCATTGTCGGTTTCGGTACAAATCCAACGGAGAAAACCAGCGTCTCCTCTATAGGTGATACGGAGACAGACCTTGCATCCGAAACGGATTTCTCTGGGGTTTCTTCATCCGAAGGATTTGTAAATGACTGGGCAAGAGCCTTTTGCGAACGAAACGGCGAAAAAATCGCCGCCATGAGTACGGCAGCGGCAAAAGAATCCCTAAAGGAAACGGCGTTTCTGGAAGAAACAGACGGAAGCTTTCAATTAGGCGTTTCCAGCCCCTGGCCCTGGAATCCGGATTCGGATTACCGGATTGTAACTGTTTCAGACACAAATGCCGAAATTTTGTACTATGCAAGAACCTCCGATCCCCATATTACCGTCTGGAGGGAATCCTTAGAACTGTCACCGGAAGGAGATTCTTTCCTGATCTCATCCGAACAGCTGGAAATACTGGACTCCATTTCCTCCGAAGAAGAATTTAAACGGGCGTATCCCAACGGACTCTCCAACACGCCTATGGACTACCTGTGGGACAACACGGCGGAAAGCCTGAACCAGAATACGCTGATATCCAGTTCCTGGATTTACAAAACACTGGCAGCTCCGGAAACAGCCGCCGTTTATCTTCTGAACCTTTCGGAAGATACCAAAGCATCTATTGCATCTGTTTCTGATTCCATATCGGAAGAGAGCATGGTATCCTTTGTATCCGTAAACCTTGTATTTCCCGACGGCTCCCAGACAACGATCCGAATGAGGCAGCCTTTTAATCAGAATTTTGACGGCAGGGGAATCTGGATTCCCCAGGATGACAGCAGTACCTTTTATGCCAAAAAATCCCTCCCGGAGAACATTCTTTATTCCCAATATTCCTATTTGGGAAATTACGGCAGCAGCGGATATCCCGCAGATGCAGACTACCGGCTTGCAAGAACAGAGCGTGTCATCTACTCTACGACAGCAGACGTTACCCATGACGGCATAGAAGACAGAATCGATTCCATTGTTGCCGATGAAGACGTCTCCGGCTCTCCCCTTGAGATTATGAGCGGAATAGGTGCTGCTTACATCAAGGTGTATTCCGGAAACGAAGACGGCAGCTTTTCGGATACTGCAGTTTTTGTCAGCCTGGAGATTGCAGATTCCCATGCGGGGAACGGACAAATCTGCCTTGTCAAAAGAAATGGTCTTTCTTATCTGCTGATCAGTAATATGTATGAAATCATGGGGCAGGCCTCCTACTGCTTTACTGTATTTTATATTGATACCCAGCGGGAAACCGCCGTTTGTGTGGATGAGGCCGCTGCGTCATTTGTACTTTCGGAAGAGTTTCCCGATCCGGCAGAAGCCCTCCCCACAAGAGAGGAAGCAATCCCGCCATTCCAGAAACGTTTACAGCCCTGGCTGAACGATGCCATTTTGTTTGTCTCCTGTGATGTTTCGGATACTCCGGAAATCAATCTTTCTCTGCTAAATGAAGAATACCGGGCTTTGGATTATTATGACAGGGTGTGGGAACGTTCGCCTTTATAAAAATAATTTTCAAAAATACCTGCATTGCCAAATGGTTGGCTTTGCAGGGATTTTATTGCTGTTCTTATATGAACTCCAGACCAACAGCACAGGCTTATG
>CANODN010000138.1 GCA_947564765.1 uncultured Roseburia sp.
GTAAAAATGAATGGACTTCTGATTGATTTTTACAATGATGTCGTTTTCCTTAAGGCCTGCTTCTTCTGCAGAATATCCCTCGATCACTTCGGAAACAACCGGACGATCTACTCCGATACAGCTGATTAAAATAACTGCCAGAACAAACGCCATAATAAAATTGAATACCGGGCCTGCAACAACAACACTCATCCGCGCCCAGACAGACTTCTTACCGAAGGCTCTGTCATCATCGCTCTCCCCGTCTTCTCCTTCCATCATACATGCCCCGCCGAAGGGAAGCAGTTTGATAGAATATTTGGTCTCGCCTTTTGTCACGCCGAATAGCGTAGGCCCCAGGCCCAGACAAAATTCATTTACCCGGATACCGCTTTTTTTTGCCAGCAGAAAGTGTCCCAGCTCATGAAATAAAATGATCAGACTGAACATAATGATTGCGATTATAAATTTCAAATTACCACCTGCTTTCTATATACTGATAAACTGCCGTTTCTGTTTCCAAAATCTCTTCCACCTTTGGATCTTCCAGGAAAGGAATCGTCTCCATAGAGGCTTCAATGATTTCCGGTATGGCAAGATAAGGGATCTTCTCCTCCAAAAACATGGCTACTGCCTTTTCATTTGCTGCATTAAATACCGTCGGCATATTGCCGCCTTTTTCCATTGCCCGAAAAGCAAGGGCAAGTCCCCGGAAGGTTTTCGTATCGGGTTTTTCAAAGGTCAGACTGCCGCAGGCAAACAAATCCAGATGCTTGCCGCTTAAACTGCGGCGTTTGGGATAATACAGGGCATACTGAATCGGCAGACGCATATCCGGTGTTCCCAGCTGGGCAATCACCGCTCCATCTTCAAACTCAACTGCAGAATGGATAACGCTCTGAGGATGAATCGTTACCTGTATCTGATCCAAATCCACATCAAAGAGCCATTTTGCTTCCATAACCTCTAAGCCCTTATTCACCAGCGTAGAGGAATCTATGGTAATCTTCCTTCCCATAGACCAGTTGGGATGCTTTAACGCATCTTCCATGCGAATATCCTTCAATTCCTCTGTTGTTCTGCCGCGAAAAGGACCGCCGGAAGCCGTTAATATGATCTTACGAATTACATTCTGCGCTTCTCCCTGAAGCGATTGAAAAATTGCACTATGCTCACTGTCAACCGGAAGTATGGGAACCTGATATTTTTTTGCCAAAGGCATAATCAAATGCCCCGCCGTAACCAAAGTTTCTTTATTGGCAAGGGCAATGGTCTTGCCTGCCTGTATAGCCGCAATTGTCGGACGAATCCCAAGCATTCCCACAATCGCCGTTACTAAAATCTCTCCTTCCGGCTCCGTGGAAACCTCTAAAAGACCTTCCATACCGGATACGATTCTCACGTCCAAATCCGCTGTCCGGACTTTTAATTCTCTTGCTTTTTCTTCTGTCCACACAGCAGCCAGCTTTGGTTTAAATTCCCGAATCTGCATTTCCAGCAAATCTATATTATTTCCCGCGGCCATTGCCGTTATCTGTATATCCTTCTGTTCTCTGACGATATCAAGCGTCTGTGTCCCAATCGAACCTGTAGAACCTAAAATTGCTATTTTTTTCATCTCTGCCTCTCATTGGTTATCTACGGCAGAAAAAATTCTGCCAGATAATAAATCACCGGTGCCGTAAAGATCACACTGTCAAACCGGTCCAAAATTCCGCCGTGCCCTGGTATCAGTTTCCCATAATCTTTGATCTCGTAATTTCGCTTTATTGCAGAAGCCGCCAGATCTCCCACCATGGAAATCAGCGCTCCCACACCGCTGATACATGCCAGTATCAGCATTTCCTGTATCTGAATCTGCATCTGCACCCGAAAAATCCAGGTGTAAAGCAAGGTCAGAAGCATACTACCTATTACGCCACCGACAGCTCCTTCTATGGATTTCTTCGGACTTAACTTCGGAGACATTTTATGCTTGCCGATTAAAACACCGACACAATAGGCGCAGGTGTCACATCCCCAGGAACAGAGAAAAATCAGCCATACAATATATGCCCCGTTTTCTAACATTCTTGTCTGATAGATACAGGAAAGCATCGCTGCCACATAAAAAACGCCGAAAAAAGCCGCCATGATCTGTTCTGTTTTATATTTGGGATATGTGAAAACATAGACAAACATGAAAAGGATCAGCAATGCCATTACAAATGCCATAGAATCCTGCAAAAATCTCTGCCACAAATTTCCATACAATGCCGCAGCTGCCAGATATCCCACCAGGCCTGCCGGACTTTTTTCAATCTGAAAAATACGGTACAATTCAAACATACCAATCAGCGAAACAATTAAAAGTCCACCCAGCAATACATTTCCTCCTGTAATCACCAGCACCAGTGCAATGACTACCAAAACAATCCCACTCAATAATCTCGTCTTAAACATTTGTATCCTCTTCTCCTCTGATTCCCCCGTATCTTCTGTCTCTGGCACTATATGCTTCCACTGCCCGTTTTAATTCCTCTTCATTAAAATCCGGCCATGGCGTATCCGTAAAATAGAATTCGGCATAGGCCAGCTGCCAAAGCAGATAATTGGATAATCTTTGTTCTCCGCTGGTACGGATCAAAAGATCCGGATCAGGAATTCCTGCCGTATCCAGATAAGAAGCAAATTTTGCTTCATTCAATTCGTCTATTGAAAGATTTCCTGTATCGTGATCTCTCAAAGCCTTCTGCATCGCCCGAATCATCTCATCTCTGCTTCCGTAATTGATCGCAATCTGAAGGCGCAATCCATCATATCCTCTGGAAGCCTCCTCCAGTTCTCTGATATTTCGTTGGAATTTCTCATCCAAACGTGTAATATCTCCGATCACGCGAACACAGATATGATTCTTTTTGGCCGTTTTCAAACAATTTTTCAAATAAGAATCCAACAGCGTCATAAGCGCATTCACTTCACTTTTCGGACGATTCCAGTTCTCTGTGGAAAATGCATACAAGGTCAGATACCGAATCCCGAGATCATAGGCAGCCTTAGATATCACTTCCACATTCTTTGCTCCCATTGTATGACCGTAGTTTCTGGGCATTCCTTTTGCCTTTGCCCACCTGCCGTTACCATCTAATATAATTGCAACATGATTTGGCACCATAACGCATCTTTGCTCCTTCCTGTTCTTACGACACTGCATCGGATATCTCTAAATAAATACTATGGTGAAAATGGGGACACGCATTATGCAGTGTCCCCACGCTTATTTCATATCATTGTGCATCTTTTCTGCACACAAAGGATTCCCGGCGGATATTTATATATTTTTATACCGTAAGAATCTCTTTTGTCTTCGTATCTACGGCTTTATCTACCTGAGCAATATATTTGTCCGTAAGCTTCTGTGCCGAATCTTCCAGCTCTTTGATCTCATCCTTAGATACATCTTCCTTGGCCAGCTTCTTAAAGGAATCATTGGCATCCCGGCGAATGTTGCGGATCGCAACCTTTGTATTCTCGCCTTTTTTCTTGATGTCCTTTGCAAGTTCCTTTCTGCGTTCCTCTGTTAATTCCGGAAATACAAGACGAATTACAGTACCGTCGTTTGTCGGATTGATTCCAAGATCAGAGGTTAAAATTGCCTTTTCAATTTCCTTAACCATGGATTTCTCCCAGGGTTGAATCTGAATCATTCTTGGCTCCGGTACACTGATATTTGCCACCGACTGGATCGGTGTCATACTTCCATAGTAATCCACCATCAGCTTATCCAGAACATGTGGATTAGCACGTCCGGCACGAATTGCACCGTATTCTTCTTCCAGATTCTTCAATGATTTCTGCATTTTTGTTTCAAATGGTTCCAGTCTTGCGTCCATAACAATACCCCCTCCATCATACTGTTACAACTGTTCCGTTAAAATCACCGGAAATTGCTTTTATAATACTATTCTCTTCATTCAATGCAAATACATACATCGGCATTTTATTTTCCATACACATAATAGAAGCTGTCATATCTACTACCGCAAGCTTTCCTGCGATCACTTCTTCAATGGAAATACGATCGTATCGCTTTGCGTCCGGATTGAGCTTCGGATCGCTGTCATAAATACCATCGATTGCCTTCGCCAGCAAAATACCGTCTGCATCAATCTCTACCGCCCGAAGCGTGGTGGCTGTATCTGTAGAAAAATACGGATGACCGGTTCCTCCCGCAAAAAATACAACCTTATTCTGTGAAAAACATTCATTTGCAAGGTCTTTTGAAAACAGCTTTGTCATGGACCCGCATACAAAAGGCGTAAGGACTTCTGTGCCTACTCCGGTAGAACGGAAAATTTCAGACACATAAATACAGTTCATCACCGTTGCCAGCATACCGATCTGATCTGCTTTGGTACGGTCTATTGTCTCACTGGTTCGCCCTCTCCAGAAATTACCGCCGCCGATTACAATTCCTACCTGTATCTGTTTCTCTACAAGCTCTTTTACCTGCAATGCTACTTTTAATACGGTAGGCTCATCAAAGCCTGTTTTTTTGTCACCGGCCAATGCCTCTCCGCTTAATTTCAATAAAACCCGCTTCATAGATTAATTTCCCTTCTTCTCGTCAAAAAGGCCCTGAACATCAATATCCGCATAGCACTGTGAGCAGAAACCTTCGATTACCGCACCATTGTTGATCTGTACGGAACGGGATTTGATATTACCCATGATAACGGCAGAAGTATCTACAACTACCGGTCCCTGAACATCAATATCGCCTTTGATAGCGCCTGCAATGACTGCAGAAGATGCTGTGATATTACCGATTACAACAGATCCGATACCGATTTTAACGGTTCCTGTACTGTTTACTTCTCCTTCGATCTTGGCAGCATCTGCAAAAAATTCCGATGAATTGCTGTTGCCCTCCAAGATACCGGTGATCACCAGCTTACCGTTACAGGTTACATTTCCTCCGATCCTTCCACGGATATCAATAGAACCTTCCGCATTGATATCACCGTTGATACTTGTACCTTCTGTAATCACAGTTGTCTCATCTGAAACCGCTTCCGGATTGACTCCCATGATCTGCTTTGCGTTCATTGTCATTGTCTCTTCGTTCATTTTCTTTCTCTCCTCTGCTATTGTTCTTGCATCTGCCCGTCTGACTTCTCTTGCAAACTCTCTTTCCAGTTCCGCTACCTGCTGCGGTTTTACAACCGCCTGAGATGCCGGCGCTTCCGTAACCTGTTCCAATAATCCGTTTAATTTGGAAAGCTCGGACTCGGTATCAACTTCTGAGTCAAGGGTATTTACTACCATGTCATCATTTTCAATTGCATCCTGGTCAGTTGGATTTTGATTCTCTTCCGGCATCAATTCATTTACTGCCTGTGAAAAATCATCTTTAAATTCCTTAAAAAAACCCATTTTATATCCTCCATTTTTTAATTCTACTGCTGATCCACACTTACTGCCGCAATATGCTGGACTACAGTTGTATTCTCATCTATCGGTAAAATTTCCGCTCCCATACCCTGTAATGCTTCAATCATCGGTTCTAATGCTTTCACAGTAGATATCTTCGCCTGGGCATCGTGCATAAGAACAATAGATGTCTTATATTTTACTACATCTGTCATCACATTTTCAACCAGTTCTTCCGGTGTGTATGCCTGAGATGTTGCATCGCCGCTGGATACATTCCAGTCAAAATACGTAATTCCCTGCTCATTCAGATACGAAATAAACTGCGTCATATCCGTTTTGCTCACATGATTGCTGCTTCCTCCGGGAAAACGATAGAATAAACATTCCTGTCCTGTCACTTCATATAAATAATTCTGAATCCTGGAAAAATCATTTTCAAATGATTCCAGTGAATTATATAATGCATTGTATTTGTGAGAAAAAGAATGCATAGCCAGTGTATGACCTTCGTCTACAATCCGCTTATATAAAGCTTTTGCCTCTTCACTCTCCTGTCCGATCACAAAGAAAGTTCTCCTTAAATTCATTCGTAT
>CANODN010000139.1 GCA_947564765.1 uncultured Roseburia sp.
TAATCCCCGCCAGCATCAGCGTGGAAATTGGATAATACACCATCGGCTTGTCAATTATGCATCTAATGGCAAATCAGGCATTTTGTTTACAAACTGTATGCTGCGTATTTATGGCAAGGGTCTGTTTTCATCTGAAAACAAATCCGTTGCCTATGCATCTGTTGATGAGGTGGTTTGCTGTGGTAAAAACAAATATAAAATTCACTCGTTCGATGGTGATTTAGAATTTATGATTCAGTCTGGACTAAATAATATTATGCAGAATCGCCTATGTGCATTTCTGAATGAAACTCTGTTTACAATTAAAAATATCAGGCAGCAGGAACTGTTATATATAAAAGATATTGATCAATCATCTTTGGAATGTGAGTGCGGAATGAAACTTCCGGTAAATGCAACAATATGTCCGGCTTGTTTTAAAATGTATACCAAGGACAATGTGTTTGTAGATACAATCCCATGTCGATTTTGTCAAAACAGAATACCGGTTGGTAAAAAATTTTGCAGCAAATGTGGAAATACAGTTGACGATGTATCTAAAACATTAAGTGTAACCAGCAGGGCAGAACAGGCATTTCGGTTTTGTCCTAATTGCGGGATAAAGTTGAAAGAAGGAAAAATTTTCTGCAGCAAATGCGGAACGAAAATTGCAGATAGGAGGATAATAAATGAGTAAATTTTGTGTAAATTGCGGGGTGGAACTAGAAGACGATGAATTGTTTTGCGGTGATTGCGGAGCGGCGCAGCAAACATCTGTGAATTCACAGGAAAACGATATGGTTCAAAAGCAGCAGAAAATACCTGATGCATCGACGGATGTTAATCAAAAACAGTCTGGATTTGGCATAGCAGCCTTTGTTTTAGGAATCATTTCTATTCTTACAATGGGATGTTTTATTATTCCTGAAATTTTAGGAATCATTTTTGGGATTATTGGCATAAAAAAATCAGACAAACATACTTTGGCTTTGTTAGGATTGATATTTTCTATTATAAGTGCGCTGCTTATAGTTTTTATATTGTTAATTTGAAAAATAGCATACAGAAGATAAATTTTTAATGAAGAAAAGGATATTTGTAATTTCCAATGGGGAAAGGAAAGATATCCTTTTTTTCTGTGTGAGTGGGATATATGAAACTGACAGAACTGGTCTTTGATAAGCAAAAAAATATGCAGTAGATGTCCACAATAATGCTCAGAGGTTCCGTTGGATAGGAAGTAAAATAAGATGCTGATTTTCTATAGAAAAAGAACAATAGTTCGTAAAGAAAAAACACTTGACACCAACTCTCAACTATGCTATGCTACTCAAGGTGTCGGAGGTAGAAATGGAAGCAAAGCTAAAACAGGCATATCTCTATGACTTCTATGGAGAACTGTTAAACGATCATCAGAGAAAAGTATACGAAGATTTTTACTTTAACGATTTGACCTTAAGCGAGATTGCAGAGGAAGAGGGCATCAGCCGCCAGGGTGTGCATGATCTGGTGAAACGCTCCGCAAAGGCATTGGAAGAGTACGAGAAGAAACTGCATCTGGTAGAGAAGTTTCTGAATATAAAAGACAAAGTGGAAAAGATCCAGAAACTGGTACAGGAAGAAAATCAGGAGACTGCAAGAACAGAAATTGCAGCAATTTCCGAAGAAATATTAGAGTGCATTTAATATCAATCAGAGGTTTAGAATATGGCATTTGATAATCTGTCCGAGAAATTACAGAATATATTTAAAAATTTAAGAAGTAAAGGAAGACTGACGGAAGAAGACGTCAAAGCCGCCTTAAAGGAAGTCAAACTGGCATTGTTAGAGGCTGACGTTAATTTCCGGGTAGTCAAGCAATTTGTGAAGACAGTCCAGGAGCGGGCAATCGGTCAGGATGTCATGAACGGATTGAATCCAGGGCAAATGGTCATTAAGATTGTAAATGAGGAAATGATCAGCCTTATGGGTTCCGAAACTACAGAGATCAAGCTTAAACCGGGAAACGAAGTAACTGTTATTATGATGGCAGGACTTCAGGGCGCAGGTAAAACAACCACAACTGCCAAAATTGCAGGAAAGCTAAAGCAAAAGGGCAGAAAGCCCCTGCTTGCAGCCTGTGACGTATACCGTCCGGCAGCCATTGAACAGTTAAAGATCAACGGTGAAAAACAGGGCGTGGAAGTGTTTTCCATGGGAGATAAGATAAGTCCGGTAGACATTGCCAAAGGAGCCGTGGAGCATGCCAAAAAGCACAGTTTCAACGTTGTGATTATAGATACCGCCGGACGTCTTCATATTGACGAAGATATGATGGAAGAACTTTCTGCAATCAAGGAAAACGTCGATGTATTCCAGACCATTCTGGTGGTGGATTCCATGACTGGTCAGGATGCCGTGAATGTAGCCAAGATGTTTGATGAAAAAATCAGTGTAGACGGCGTGATTCTGACGAAGTTAGACGGCGATACAAGAGGCGGTGCGGCCCTTTCCATACGGGCAGTAACCGGTCGGCCCATTCTTTATGTAGGTATGGGGGAGAAACTTTCTGATTTGGAGCAGTTTTATCCGGAGCGTATGGCGTCCCGTATATTGGGTATGGGAGATGTGCTGACGATGATTGAGAAGGCACAGGAGGCCATTGACGAAGAGGAAGCCAAGAAGTTAGGACAGAAGATGAAAAAAGCGGAGTTCGACTTTGAGGATTATCTAAGCTCCATGTCTCAGATGAAGAAAATGGGAGGGCTTTCCAGTATTCTGGGCATGATGCCCGGCATGGGCGGGATGAAGATGCCCGATATCGATGAGGCAGAGGCGGAAAAGGGAATGAAACGGACCGAATCCATTATTTATTCCATGACGCCGGAAGAAAGACGAAATCCGTCGTTATTAAATCCCAGCCGTAAGCGCAGAATTGCAGACGGCGCAGGAGTAAATATCGCTGAGGTCAACCGTCTGGTGAAACAGTTTGAACAGGCCCGGAAAATGATGAAACAGATTCCCGGCATGATGGGAGGCAAACGGGGCAAAAAAGGAAGATTCCCGTTTCCCTTTTAAAGCGAGATGAAAGCAGACTTGCTTTGATCATATAAATAATAAAAATTCAGGAGGTGAATGCAAATGGCAGTTAAAATCAGATTGAGAAGAATGGGAAAGAAAAAGGCTCCTTTCTATAGAATCATTGTAGCGGATTCCAGATCTCCGAGAGACGGAAGATTCATCGAGGAAATCGGTACTTATGATCCCACGAAAGATCCGACAGAATACCGTGTAAACGAGGAACTGGCAAAGAAATGGTTAGCAAACGGCGCACAGCCGACAGATACGGTAAGCAGAATTTTCAAAGCGGCAGGCATTGAGAAATAAGAGGTGTTAGTGATGAAAGAATTAGTAGAAGTAATTGCAAAATCACTGGTGGATTACCCGGATGAAGTTGTCGTTACCGAAAAGGAAACGGACAGAGCCATTGTATTGGAACTGCGCGTGGCACAGTCTGATATGGGTAAGGTAATCGGCAAGCAGGGACGTATTGCAAAAGCAATTCGTTCCGTTGTAAAAGCAGCAGCCTCAAAGGAAGAGAAAAAAGTCACTGTTGATATTGTGCAGTAATGGTAGCAGTTCAGTCTTTGACTGAACTGTTATTGTATGGCATATGGAGGGATATTATGAGTAAAAAACCAACCGTATTGATGATTTTAGATGGTTTTGGATTAAACGACAAGACCGAAGGCAACGCCATAGCACAGGCAGATACACCTGTCATTGATAAATTAATGAAGGACTATCCTTTCGTAAAGGGATATGCCAGCGGTCTGTCAGTCGGTCTTCCGGACGGACAGATGGGCAATTCCGAGGTAGGTCATTTAAATATGGGCGCCGGAAGAATTGTATACCAGGAGCTGACCAGAATTACAAAAGAGATTGAAGACGGAACCTTCTTTGCGAATCCGGAATTGCTGAATGCAGTAGCCAATGTAAAGAAAAACGGCTCCAAGTTGCATTTATACGGTCTTTTATCGGATGGCGGCGTTCACAGCCATAATACACATTTATATGGATTGCTGGAGCTGGCCAAAAGAGAAGGTGTGAAGGATGTATATGTACATTGCTTCTTAGACGGAAGAGACACCTCCCCAACCTCCGGAAAAGGCTTTATTGCAGAGCTGGAAGAGAAGATGAAGGAAATCGGCGTCGGAAAGATCGCATCCATTTGCGGCCGTTACTATGTCATGGATAGAGATAACCGCTGGGATCGTGTGGAGGCAGCTTACAAAGCCCTTACACTTGGGGAAGGCGAGCAGGCAGACAGCGCTCTTGGGGCGATTACGACATCTTATGAAGCAGATAAGACAGACGAATTTGTTCTGCCTACAGTAATTTGTGAGAACGGTGCACCGGTTGCAACGATTGATGATAAAGACAGTATTATTTTCTTTAATTTCCGTCCGGACCGTGCAAGAGAGATCACAAGAACCTTCTGTGCAGACGAATTTACCGGCTTTGACCGAGGACCGAGAAAAGACGTTACGTATGTATGCTTTAGTGAATACGATGTAACGATTCCCAATAAACAGATTGCGTTCAAAAAAGTAGAGCTGAAAAACACCTTCGGACAGTTTTTGGCAGATCACGGCAAAACCCAGGCGAGAATTGCAGAAACAGAGAAATATGCACATGTTACATTTTTCTTTAACGGCGGTGTGGAGGAGCCGAATCCGGGTGAAGAGCGGATTCTGGTAAATTCTCCAAAGGTCGCTACCTATGATTTACAGCCGGAGATGAGTGCTCCTATGGTATGCGATAAGCTGGTAGAGGCAATTAAGTCAGACAAATATGACGTGATTATCATCAATTTTGCCAATCCGGATATGGTAGGCCATACCGGAGTATTAGATGCGGCAGTTAAGGCAGTGGAAACCGTCGACAGCTGTGTCGGACGGGCAGTGGATGCTCTCGTAGAAGTCGGCGGCCAGATGTTCATCTGTGCCGATCACGGAAATGTGGAGCAGCTGATTGATTACGAAAACGGCGGCAGCTTTACCGCTCACACAATCAATCCAGTTCCCTTTATCCTTGTTAACTACGATCCGGCCTATACGTTAAAAGAGGGCGGTTGTCTGGCAGATATCGTTCCGACCATGATTGAAATGATGGGTATGGAGCAGCCGGCAGAAATGACGGGAACATCTTTACTGATTAAGAAATAAAGATACAGATAATTATCATGAAACAGGGTATACAGATGTATGCTCTGTTTTTTTGCGCAAAATTACTCTGCAGATTCTTATACGGATACTGCAGTAAGATATAAAGTTTCGGAATGAACCGTGATTCATTAAGACAAGAAAGAAAAGACAGTGGTCAGCAGGATTTGGGTTGTGGTAGTATAAGATTATAATGACAAATGAAAAGGAGAGGATTCACATGGAGAAAAAAGATAAGGCGTTTCGGATGCTTTCAATGTATGATCGGCTTTTGAGCGGACAGGTGCTATTTAAAAGAGAGGAGGCGAATCGTTTTGGAGTGAATGAAAAAAGCATCCAGCGGGACATTGAGGAAATCAGGGAATATCTGGGTGATCAGGCAGTGCAGACAAGCAGCACGAAAGAACTTGTTTACGATCATGGACAGCATGGCTACCGGATTGGACAGTCGGGAAGCGGTATGTTGTCCAATGAAGAGGTTCTTGCGGTTACAAAAATACTGTTAGATAGCAGGGCGCTTCCCAAAGAGGAAATGATGAGTATTTTAGACCGGCTGTTATCCTGCTGCATTCCGCAGGAAAACCAAAAGCTGGCCAGTGAACTGATTGCAAATGAAAAATATCATTATATCGAACTGCGGCATAAAAAGTCATTTCTGGATACCATGTGGAAAATCGGAATGGCGATTCAAAAAAACAGATATATTGAAATTGCATATGAGAGAGG
>CANODN010000140.1 GCA_947564765.1 uncultured Roseburia sp.
CAGACAGTAAAAGTCCGTGTTCCCAAGCTTAAGACGAAAGCTACGATTGACGGCTTTGGTCTGACCATGCAGGATATGGAAGGAATATGGATTCCCATAGATGATTCTGTTTATCTTGCCAGCCGCTGGAGGGAAGGAACCATCGAGCAAAAAAGGTTCCGTATTCTGGAAAAAACGGAAAAATCCAATCCATCACAGCCAAACGACAGTAAAGAAAAGACGGCACAGTCAGAATCTGATGAAGCAACGCCGCAGACATCCGATCACAGACAGCCTGAAACAAAAGAATCGGATGGCGGGCAATCTCAGGCAAGTGATTCAAATACTGTCCAGGCACCCATAATACAGGAAACAGAAAAAACTGCAAAAAACGAAGAGCAGCCGATCCAGGCAACGGAACTTCCTCTGGAAGAATTCTTTGAAGAAAGCGGTTGGGAAGGCATCTTTCGAAAGCTTCGCTTAAAAACAGAAGTATTTTTTCCCTTTGAGGGACAGGAAATCGAATGTATCCGTATGCAGTTAAATGATCTGCGGGAATTTCCGAGGAAATATTGGTACATCGGAAATAACAGCTTTCTGTTGCATGGATTTTTTAATTACAGGCATATTATTTTCGGTGAAATGGAAGAAAAAGAGGAGAAGAAATATTTTATCGGAGTGCCGGGAGTATTTATGAATCAGGAACGTATCATGGCGGCCATGTTTGGCTTTCCGGAATTTCGGACGGCAAAGACTACAGAATATAAAACGGGAAATTTCGGATATTGGTACCGTATGATCTGATCAGGCCTGTTTGACCAGAGCAAACAGCATATGGTCTTCCCAGCTGCCGCGGATGCGGATGGATTTCCGGCAGATGCCTTCTAACTGGAAATTAAGGTCGGAAAGCAGACGGATAGAGGGATTGTTTTCCTTCATCACATAGGCCTCAATACGGTGAAGGTTTAATTCGTCAAACATCAGAGAAATGCCAAGGGACATGGCTTCTCGGGCATAGCCCTTATGCCAGAATGAAGGATCGAATTTGTAACCGGTTTCGCAGCGGTCATAAATGGAATGGATGATATTGTAAAAGCTGATGGTGCCGATAATCCGACAGGGATTTGATTTTTCGTAGATCCAAAACCGGAAGCACTGCTGCTGCAGGGCAAGATGAAACTCGTTGGTAAGAATTTTCTGCTGATAGGCCTTTGTATAAAAATCAGCAGACCGCGCCGCTTCGTATCGTTCGAAGAGGGCGCGGTTTTTTGTATAAAAATAAAGAACCTGCTCTGCCGACCGGTCAGAGGGGCGTAATAATTTTAAACGAAGATGGGTTGTTTCATATTCAAACTGCATGGAGCCTTCCTTCTTATTCTGATCATTGTGTGTTATAATAAACTCAGTATACTATATCACCGGGAATATGGAAAGGAAAAGATATGAGGGATTTGGATCAGAAATATATGAAAGCCGCAATAAAAGAAGCTGAAAAAGCATATAATTTAGACGAGGTCCCCATCGGCTGCGTAATCGTTCGGGAGGGAAAAATCATTGCCCGGGGATATAACAGGAGAAATACCGACAAAAATACCCTTGCCCATGCAGAGCTGACGGCAATCAAAAAAGCAAGCAGAAAGTGCGGAGACTGGCGGTTGGAGGACTGCACGATGTATGTGACCTTAGAACCTTGTCAGATGTGCGCCGGAGCAATCGTACAGTCCCGTATGCAAAAGGTAGTGATTGCCGCGATGAATCCCAAGGCGGGATGTGCCGGATCTGTTTTGAACCTGCTGCAGATGCCGGGCTTTAATCATCAGGTAGAAATTGAAACAGGCGTGCTTCAGGAGGAATGCGCAGCTATGCTCAGCCGTTTTTTTGCAGAGCTCAGGGAAAAGAAAAAGAAAAATTTATAGAATCTTAACAAAACAACAATATAAAATAAAGATAAAATAGAGCTTTTCTCTGTATAATAGAACCAGTACAGCGAATCGGAACGGTTTGCTGTGTCAGAAAGAGAAAGGCGGTTTTTAATATGTCATTACGAAACGGAGAATTGCAGATCATATCGGTAGAAAGAGAGGCATCCCTTTCCCCGAAGAGAATAAAAAGCAGCAGGGACAGAATCAGCAGCGGGAATAGAACGATTAGGAAGCAAAAAAGAAGGAGACGTTTGATCCGGCAGCTTACGGCCTTTGTGATAGGGATTTGTCTGTTTGCAGTGTTGGGAATCTGTTTTGTGACAAACTGGTTTACGAAATTGTCGCCTGCAATGAGCAAGGCGGAAAAGGCAGAAATAGAGGAAATGGCGAAAAGTGAAAGTTATCCGGAAGAATTGCTGGAGTTGTTAGAACAAAATGAAGAGGCAGGGGATTTTGTAAGGGATTATTCCAAAAGAGAAGAATATCAGGGAAAAGACATTGATCTGTCAAAGGATTTTGAAGCCGGCAGCGTACCGCTTTTGATGCAGTGGGACAAGCGGTGGGGATATGATTTTTACGGAGATTCCATGATCGGACTTGCCGGATGCGGACCGACCTGTATGACAATGGCATATCTGTATTATACAGAAGATACAACGATGAATCCTAGGACAATGGCAGAGTTTGCCCAAAACAACGGATATCATACGCAGGAAGGGACAAGCTGGGATTTTTGGACATTAGGAGCGGCGGAGCTTGGTTTGAGCGGAGAGATGATTTCTTTGAGTGAGACGGCCATGCAGAGTGTATTAGATACGGGCGGACTGCTGGTATGCAGCATGGCACCGGGAGATTTTACCACACAAGGCCATTTTATTCTGATTCGGGGCTATGACGAGCACGGATTTTTCGTTAATGATCCCAACCGGAAAAGCAATAGTGAGAAGCAGTGGGATTATAAAACACTGTCTGTACAGATTAAAAATCTGTGGGGGATATATAAGTTTTGATTTCAAAAAAAGACTACCAGTATTTTCTGATAGTCTTTTCTTATCTTATTTTATACAAGCCGTTTCCGCAGCATTTCCGGATTTGTGGCAGATTCCAGAGCCGTATGAGCCGTAATGATTTGGTTCTGGTAAAGATTCAAAAGGCTTGCGTCCATGGAAACCATATCATCATTAACGGAAGAATACAGCATGCCCTCGATCTGGGGAATTTTATGATCCCGGATCATATTGCGGATTGCGGGCGTCATGGTCATAATTTCAAACGCCGGAACCATTTTACCTTCAATGGAAGGAACCAGCTGCTGTGATACAACAGCCTGCAGTACCATAGAAAGCTGAACGGCAATTTGGTGCTGCTGGTTTGGCGGAAATACGTCAATAATACGGTCAATCGTATTTGCGGCTCCGATGGTATGCAGCGTGGAGAATACCAGATGGCCTGTTTCTGCGGCAGTCATGGCAACCTGAATGGTTTCATAGTCACGCATTTCTCCCAGAAGTATAACGTTTGGACTCTGGCGAAGAGCAGCCCGCAGCGCGGTAACATAGCTTTCCGTATCCACATTGATCTCACGCTGGCTTACAATGCTCTTGTTGTGACGGTGGAGAAATTCCAGCGGATCTTCCAGCGTAATAATATGTTTGCTGTAATTTCGGTTGATATAATCGATCATACAGGCTAAGGTAGTGGATTTGCCGCTGCCTGCGGCTCCGGTGATTAAAACCAGGCCTTTCGGGAATCCGGCAAAATCAATGATCTTGTCAGGGATGCCCAGCTGAGCAGGATTCGGCAGTGTAAAAGTAATAATCCGGATTACCACAGACAGCGTATTTCTCTGTTTGTAAGCGCTGACACGGAAACGGGAAAGTCCCGGGATTGCAAAAGAAAAATCATCATCACCGGAATTGTACAGTAGTTCCATAGACCGGTCGTCGGCAAGCTCGTATATCTGGGAAATTATAGAATGGGTATCCTCCGGCATCAGCCGTTCGCTGTCCGTTCGTATGACAGAGCCCTGTCTGCGCATGGAAACCGGAAGTCCTGCTACGATAAATACATCCGAAGCCTCTTCCATAACAGCCTGTTTTAATAAATCAATCGCATTTAAGTTCATGAATGCAGCCTCCTTTAGAAATAGTTGTTATTCTGGTATGATAGAATTCTTTTGAGCGGTTTCTTAACGAATTAATTGCAGTGTGTCATCGCCTTCCCAGGTGTCGGTACGGATTACCTGCCAGGAAAGGATCTTGTAAAAAGCGTTTGTATCGGTTTCTCTGACCTGCTGCAGAGGCAGTATGTCAAGATGAACAGAAAGAGACTGGGAATCGTTGATTTCCACCTGAAATGCAGCGTCGAGCGTATCTCCTGTCCATACCGGTGTTATAGAAGTCAAAAGCAGCTCCTTTTGGATCAGGCGGTAATATTCAGAGGAATCAGACGCCTGGCTGTATGCAGAGGAAAACATATTGTCTGCAGTGGCTAACAGCTCTTCTGCTTTGTTGGAAGCCGTATAATATTCGGTTATCCGGCGGACCGCTTTTTGTCCCATTTCGGCGTCGCGGGAAGCCGATGAAAGGGAGAGAGCGGCAAATGTAATCATACAGAGGACAATAAAAACCATTAGCAATGTCACTGTTCCGATATTTGTAATAGGGAGTTTCTTTCTTTTCATATCAGATGCCTCACTCAAATCTGTATATTAGTTTGGAATATGCAGCTTAAAATCCAGAGAGTAGATGGAAATCCCGCCGTCTGTTTTATAGACTGTAAACTGACAGCAGAACAGTCCCGGAGTTTCTGACTGCGAGGGAACCGCCTCCATACAGTAAATCCCGTGTTCTTTCAGGCAGCAGTTCCAGTTTTCATCGAAATAAACCTGTACTTTATCGGAGCGAATCAGAGCAGCAGGATATTCCGTTAAGAGACAATCCGGAAAAACAGCATCCCCGGTGCCTGAAACAGAAGGATCTGCAGTATATTTTATCAATTCCGCTGCATTTCGGACATGCTCTGCCGCCTGTGTCAGATTGGCGGTATCTTCACCGATTTGACGGGATTTGGAAAACATCTGCAGGCACAGGGCGCCTGCTATGGAAAAAAATAAAACGGCAAGCATAATTTCCAGCAAAAACAGGCTGGACCGGCTGTTGAAACGGTTCATGGCATACTCCTTTCCGAAGCAATCAGTACGGAGACAGATCCGTTTTTGTCGGCAGATGTAAACCGAAACAGGTTGGCGCCGATCTCTTCCATAGTGAAATCATGGACTTCCATAATGTTTCTTCCGTCCTTTAAGTGCAGCGGCGCATCATTGCGGATAAACAGCTCCTTTAGCATTCCGTCTGCGGCATATATGTAAGTCGTATAGGGAATACCGTCAATCGTACTCTCTAAGGCAAGGCATTGGTTCTCCTCAATGGTCCGGATGAAAATACTGCCGTTTTGGTCATTTTGACGGATTTTTTCATTTACATAGGCAAGAGAGGTCCGTGTCATATAATTATTATCTGCCGTTTCGGTCTGCACGCGGTAAAGTCTGGCAGAGAGCATGAAAACGGCAAGAGAAGATGCCGCAAATACGAAAAAAACTGCGATAGGAAAAATCAGGTCGATCATATGTCTGTTTGATGTATCATATTTCAACGAAAGCCCTCCTTAGTGATCTGTTCTTCTGATAATTGTGATCTCCGGCATAATATTAGCGCCCAAAGGCATGTAATCAATAAAAAATTTCTCTTCGTCATAAAAAAGTCCGTAATTTTCTTTCAGGTAGGAAAGACTGGACGGATAGCTGCCCTCTAACGCATAACAATATGTAACATTGCGCATCACAGCCTGTTCCAGCGTACGGAGAGCTTCCTCGTCGCTTCTTGCGGAAACAGAGGAAATTCCAAAGCAGAATATGCCGAATATGACAGCAAAAAGACAGACTGAAATC